>NZ_JALKBX010000013.1 GCF_023227745.1 Natroniella acetigena
TCTTTTTTATTTTTATCTTTTTTATTTTTATCTTTTTTATTTTTATCTTTTTTATTTTTATCTTTTTTATTTTTATCTTTTTTATTTTTATCCTTTTCTTTTTTATTTTGTTTAACTGCTTTTTTCTCTTTGCCCTTATTAGTATCTTTTTCTAGATTATTATGCCACTTTGTTTGTTCTCTTTCTAATTCTTCTCCTAATACTTTTTCATCAACTTTTCCATAATTGTATTCTACCCAATACTTTAGTTCTAGCCAATCTTCATGGTTATATTCCCCATTATGCTTATCAATAAATTTTTTTAGAACTCCATCATTTATAATGTTTTCAATATCTGCTTTTTTCTCTTCTATTTTACTATCACTTTTATCTTCCAAAACAGCCAAAACTTCATCTAAGCTCTGATATCTATCTTCCATCTCTAACTCTGTCATCTTTAATATCATTTGCTGTAAATATTCTGGTAAAGTTATCTCTTCTCCATTATCTAATATCTTTAAATTCTTTACGCTCCTTCGATATTCTGCTTCTACTCCAGCTCCCTTTTCTCTATCTAAAGCTCCGTATGGCACTTGTGTTCTTGCCAAAATAGCATAAAAAGTCATCCCCAAAGAATAAATATCTGTTGCAAATTCCAAAGGATAATCACTTACATTTAACTCTATTGGAGAATAACCTTCTTTATAAAACCTCGTCTTATTCCCTTGGTTATCTTCTAATTCTTTTACTGAGCCAAAATCAATCAGTTTATATTCACCATCTTTAGTTACCATTATATTATCAGGGCTGATATCACGATGTATCATTCCAGGCCCTAGCTTATGAAACTCATTTAGTCCTTTACTGATCTCCTTAGCTAACTCTAAAAATTCATCTAACTCATATTTATAATCGGATTTTATTCTATCTTCTAAACTTTCTCCTTCTATGTACTCCATTACTCCATATAAAGTATTATTATCTTCCATTATCTCATATACCTTGACTAAACTATCATCATTCAACTCTCTTAATAAATTCATCTCATCTCTAAATTTATCTTTAGACCTTTCAAAAGTATCTTGTTTAGTTATTCCTACCATAGTGCTTTGGCTTGTCCTTACACAGGCATCACCTACAAATAACTCTTTAACTGCATATTTTTCTCTGCTTTCCTTTTCTTCTACAAGATAAGTTATCCCAAACCCACCTTGCCCAAGTGTCTTTACAATTCTATATTTATCTCCTATTAAAGTGCTTACTTTTAAATTCTTTGTTTGCACCTGAGGCAGTCCACATATGGGGCATAGTTCTTTTTCTTGTCCTATCTTCTGACCACAATAAATACATTCCTTATCACTCATACTCTGATAACCTCCTTACTAATAAAAAACTAAATAAAGCCCTCTAATTTGATAATTAATTTAAAAATCAGGTGCTCCACTGCTCCTTAATGTCTTAGTTTTAGTCTCAGTTAATAACATTCTCGTGAAATTAGCGGACATATTCGCCATAATATCATCAGCATCAATAAATTCTGTAATCAAATCCTTCATTCCTAAATCGCTAGCCATAGGCTTCATTTCTTTCAATTTCTTCTCTATCTCTTTTTCTCTACCCTGACTTCTTAATTTTTCTATTTCCTTACTTTTTTCATATAAAGTAACTATCTGAATCAATTCTTGAACTTCAGGATTGGGATATTCATGACCTAAACTTTCCTCCACCTCAATAACCCCTCGGAATTCACTCCGTATCTCTCCTGTATCTAATCCTCCCGTAAAGATTCTATAAATCCCAAATTCAACCGGCTCTAAATCCACTTTAAATAAAATATTATCCTCTACTGATAAACTTCCTAAAGCATATTCTCCATCTTCATCTTGTTCTATTTCATTTATTCCATTTTTGCCTATTTTATATACTTTTTGGGGAATTACATAATTAGTAAATCTAAAATTTAAATCTGCACTCACAAAATCAGTACTATTTGAAACAACTATTTCCTCTTTTATTTCATTAAAGAATTTTTCTATACTATCTATATGATAAAATGATCCTCTTCCTATATCTGCAACCTCTAATAAAAATTGACTTCCATATTCTTCTCCCAATCCTACTACTGATGTATATATTTTTTCCTTCCTCAAACTTTCTACTGCAACTTTGGCCCTTTCTTCATCAAAATCTAACCCATCAGTAAATAAGATAACCTTAGCTAACTGACCATCATCTATTTGAGATCTTTCCAGAATATTTTCTAATCCTTTCCCAGAATATGTAGCTCGCCCACCTTTTTCTTTTAATAAATCAATTGCATCTAAAGTAACTATATCATTATTTCCCAAAATTTTTCTATCATCCAATACAATCTCACTAAACTTATCAAAAGAATATATAGAGATATAATTATTATTTAAAAAATTAGACTTAACTAGTTTCTTTAAAGCCTGTATGAGTTTTTCTTTTTTAGTTAAACCATTTTCTAATTCTTGATTCATAGAATAACTAGTATCAATTAAAAAAATAAATCTTTTCTCTAAATTATTATTACTATTTGAAACTTGCTTTTTTTCTAAATTTTGTAAGCTTAATTTACCCCAGATTACACTCTCCTGGTTTTCCTGATAAGTTTTTCTAAAAAAATCTGTTGTTAATTCCATAGTTTATTTCTCCCTTCCATTTTTAAATATTGGTTCTAATATCATAACTTTTGTCAATAAAAACTCCTCTAATTCATTAAAGTAAGAATCATAATAAGAATCAGTTTCTATTATAGGTGTTAGCCTTTTAAGGTCTTTAAAAACAGAATCTTCTTTATCAAAATCAATAAGATAAGATCTAAAATTATTTCTTAAATTATAATGATTTTCTACATATTCCTTAGCCTTTTGAGTTTTGCTATACAATTCTGTTATTAAATAAGGAGCATTTCGGAAGCTATCAATATTTTTCATATATACCTTATCATTATTATTAACAATCCAACCCTTTAAATGCTCTAAAATATAACCTTTAGTCTCTTTAGAAATTTGATTATTTAATCTTTCAATTTTTATATTGAAATTCCTAATCTTCCTTCTTTCTTTTTGAACAAACTCACTAAATTTATCATTAGCTTTATCTACTATTTTACTTATTACTTCTTTTAAATTATCAATTTCTTTCTTTAACTGCTTTTTTAACTCTTTAACTTTATCTTTTTGATCTGCCTGAGAATGCTTTAATTCAGATAATTTAGTATACTGATTCTTTATATCTTTGTTAATACTTTTTATATTTTTTTCAATCTTTTGGTATTTAACATTAAATAGATCTATCTCACTTTCCAAATCTTCAATAATATTTTGTATCTCTCTCTTTTCTTTTTTTAATTCGTCTTTTTTAGAATTTATAATTTGGTTAACAGTTCTACTGTAATTATTTAAATTATTTTTTTCATTTTCTAATTCTTTTATTAATCTTCTTTTACTAATTAATCCCTCAATTTTATTTAATATCCCATTTTTTTTAGAGTTGATCTGCTCTTCTAATTGATTTATCCTATCAACTATATTTAATAGTTGTAATAAAGATGGATATTTATCAACATTTTTTTCACAAATCCTCTTAAGTATATTTTTATCACTTTCCAAACCTTTAATAATATTATCTATATTTTTAAGTTCTAAATTTACAACGTTCATTTCATTTTTCTTATCATTTAACTTATTTTTCACTTTTCTTTTTCTTTTCTTAATATAACTTAATTCATCTTTCTTATCAGAAACATCATTTTCTAATCTATTTATATTATCATTTATCTCAGATTTTTTGCTTTCAAAATCAGACCTATTATTTAAAATTTCTTGTTTATTATATATATTACCTAATCTTAAATCTAAACTTTCTATTGGAACCTCTAAATAATTATCTATTAAATCATAAAATCTTTCTTTAAAATTTTTATCAACATAACTACTTATATTTTTTTGAGCTTTATTTATTTTAGTAACTGTTTTTTTAAATTCATTCTTCTTTCTATCCAAAAGATCTCTTTCTAATCTCCTCAATTTTTCTAAATGGATTATCCTTAGACTTGTACTAACATTTTTTTTAGTAAATTTATTTTTAATATTATTAATTTGATTAGCAATATCTTTAATCATATTCTTAGGCTGATTGATATCAAGAAAAAACTCTAACTTATATAAGTAAGCAAATTCAAAATTGTTTTTTGCTACTTGCACAAAAGTAAAGTATAAATTATCACTACTATGATCGGGAAGATTAATCTTAAATAACGGAGCTTCATTTTGATATATTGGAGATTTTAATAATGTGTTTTTAGTAACCAACTCAACATTATGCTTATCTAGCTTAGAATTCAATTCTATTATTTGACTTTTATCAGCTTCTTTTATACTTATCTCACCTTGTTCTTTTCTCCCTCTGCGAAATAAAATGAATTTTTCCTCTTTAAAGTCTTCAAAAGATATTCTCGATTCTAACCTTTTTCTAATTTCATCTAAGATTAACTTCTCTTCATTCTTACCTTTTCTTAATTGAACTTTATATTCATTTATTTTTTCATGAGAATTAATTATATCTAATATTAAGTTTTTATCTGAACTATCAATTTTTATTTCTTCTTTATAATTATTAATATAATCAAATCTTTTTTCAATTAGCTTAATATTCTCATATAACTTATTGTTAAACTGCTCTATTTGATTAATTTTATCTATTAAGTTGTCAATAGATTCTTCTAAAATCATAATCTCCTCCCTTTTGTAAGCTCAATTTTTATTTACTAATGCTTCTCAAATGAGAATCTAAGTTATTCTTTGCTGTATTAAAGCTATTTTTAGCATTTTTAAATTTCTTAGAACTATCTTTTATTTCATCATCAATTATATCTTGTTTAATTTCTATTTTGCTAATGCTACGCTTAGTCTGTTTTACCTGACCTTGAGCTTTAGCTAAATCTATATCATTACTATTTAAAGTTTTTTTATCATTCTTTTCTTCTATCACTTCTACTGCTAATTCATAATTTTTTAAATTATTTTTTTCTTTCGCCTCCATCCTCTCTAAATTTCGCTTATAATTTTTCAATCTCTTCTGAGAAACTTCAAAGGTTTTTTGTATTTCTTCCATCTGACGCTCACTATCTTTTTTAATTTCTTGAGCAGCCTTTATATTATCATTATTTTGACTATTAATTGCACTTTGATCTAAATGTGATAATATTTCATTCATTTCTTTTAATTTTTCTGTTACAAATTCTAATCGCTCAATATTTTTTCTGTTTACTTCTTCAACTTTTTCAACATCTTTGCTTAATTCATAAAAATCTTCATAATGTTCTTTTGATTCTGGTAGATCTTCCATATAGTTATACTCTAATAAATCATTCTTTTGCTCTTCATCCTTAACATCACCATATCTTATTTCACTGCTTGATGGAGTTTCAAGTCCCATCTTTATTACCTCCTTGTTTTAATTTGATTTTCAAATTTATCTTGTTTAACCTCAATAGTTTCAATTAAATTATCAATTTGTCTTTTTTTTCTTACCAATTTATTTTTGAATTGTTCTTTCAATTCTGCTAATTCTCCTTTATAATTAAGATTCCTATTTATTTCAAATTCACTTTCTAATGCAACTTCTTGAATAGCCAAAGCCGTTTTTTCAAAATCTTTCATGTTTTCGAACTCATACTTTTTTAATACATCTTGGCTTTCAATTAATAATTTTTCGCAAAAATTTCTATCAAATCTATATTTTTCTAGCAATTCATCTGAAATAATTTGAAATTTATTTTTTAATTCTTTAAGTGGTTTTGCTTTGTTTTTGATATTTTTTAATTGCTTATTTATTTTGCTAAATTCTCCCTCCCAAACTTCTAATGAAGTAAACTTTCTTTCCATAAATTTGATATAGTATTCATTTAATTCATCAAAGACCTCATTAACTTTATAAATAGTTTCTGAATCAATTTCTTGTTTAGTATTAATTTCTTTCTTTATTCCAATTTTTTTAATTAAAGTTTCCTGAAATTTAAATAATAATTTAATAAATAAATTATTTAAATTGTATTCACTTTTTTGCTTAATAAAATTACTTTTTAAATAATTAATAATTTTAACTCGTTCTTTAGATCCTAAATCAGCACCTATAAATGATTTGATATAATAAACTATCTTTCGTACTTTCTTATTCAAATCATCATTTGCTATTCTACCATATCTATATAATAAATAACTCATACGCTTATAATTATAAATATTATCTGACATAGTAATTAATCTTTCTACAACTTTCAGCAAATTATTCTTCTCCTTCACTTCAAGTAACTTATCTTCTACCCCTGTTTTCATTTCAGTAGTTAACTCATAATCAAATTCCTTATCCAGCAAATAAAGTAAAAATATAAAATACCAAAAATCCTCTCCTTCTCTTTCAAGATTACTTATTTCTTCTTTAAACTTATCAAAATCAAAATCATCTATCAAATCATTTAATAAGTCTGCCAGCTTATTTTTTAGAGAAGCATTAAAATATGCTAAAACTTCAGAGTCTTTTAAAACTTCCCTACCATCTTTAGCCCTAACTAATCTTTTAAAATCCCTTGACCTTATCTTTTCTGATTTATGCCAACCAGCTTTAAAAGTTAAAAACTCTCCTGTCTTCATTTTAGGTAATCCTCTCATATCATGCTTTCCTATCAACATAGAATTACCCATAGCTTTAATATCATCTTTTGAATTTAATTTACCGACAACCTTTACATTAGTATTTTTTATAACCTCTGGTGCAACTGCTGAAGGAATTTGATCAGCAACTATTATCCCTTCTCCTTTAGCTCTAATTTCAGCTAACATATTTACTATCATATCTTTAGCATTTTCCATCGGATTACTAGTTCCTGCTGAACTTCTAGGAATATTAGCTACAATATTATGAGCCTCTTCTAAAACAATTAAATGTTGTAATTTATGACTTCTATCCTCTTCAAAAGGATCATTATTAATTAAATAATTTCTAATTAAATTCATTAAAACCATCATAAATAAACCCTTTTGATATTCATTTAATCCTTCTAATTCAATTATAGTAGGCTTTTGCAATAACTCTTCTATACTCGGCATAGTAATTTTATTATTAAAAATCTCACCAATTGGTTTATTTAATAATGAACTAAATCTTACATTCAATACAGTATCTAAATTCTTCTTTACTTCTTTATCATAGTCTGTATCATCCATTACTTCCTTTAATATTTCTACAAATTTTTCTAAATCAGGTATCTTATCTAACTCCATATCTGTTATAGAACTTACTTTCTCACCAGTTATAACATTTTCAATAAATCCGGATTCTTTATATAATTTTTTTAAAGCTCGATTGACTAAAAAGGGCGTCGGTGGAAACAAATCCATAGAAGCTTGAAAAGCCTCTTCTAAAAGTGAAGGATGTTCAAAAATCTTTGAGTTTTCAACCGGTTCAAACATATTAATAAAAAATGGGACTAAATCAGCATCTTTTAAAGTGAAAATCTGTAAATCATTTTGTAATTTTGACTCTTCTACTCCTGCCATTTCTTTTAATGTTTCACTCTTCTCAATCTTTTTCATCGTCCTATATTCAGTCTTAGCAGGCTCTAACACTAAAAAAGGAACATCATATTTTTCATAAGCTTGAAATAAAAGATCCATAATAATTGTTGTTTTACCACTTCCAGTTGATCCACACACAAAAGCGTGTTTGTTAAAATCATCTAAATTTATATTAATATTCCTGCTCACATTATTTGTTCCTAATTTTATTTTTCTATACTCATTCTTTTCTTTATTTAAATTAAATGACTTTATATCAGTACTCTTTCTGATATTTTTAAATGTTGTCATATGATTTCCTACAGGCAGTTGAAAAAAACCTTTAACTTCATTTAAAGAAAAAAGATAATTCATTACTCCAAACTTCTCCATTGATGGCGGGTTATTCATATCACAAATTTCAGTTACATAACTATTTTCAAATGAACTGCTAAGTATATTTTGTAACATATCTTTAGCAAATATTTGGTCATTACTATTTACCTCTATTCTAAAATTAAATGTCGGAAATTGAGTAAATTCTTGTAATAAATTCTGCAAAGAATTCTCAGCTTCTCTACTGTATAAATCTTGAATCTTTTCGTCAGAAAGAACCTCTCTTAATACATTTTTATTTTCAATATTTCTTTTTACAATATCTCTAATTCCAGAAGAATATTTTTTAACTCGATTGATCTCCTCAAATAACATATATTCATCTTCAGAGCCGATAAAATCAAATGGCTTAATCACAAACTTTAATAATAAATCAGACTTATCATCTAAATTCTCTAGTGTTTTAATAAAATTTGACCAGTTGAAATTACCTTGAGGTTTAAGTTTTTTTAAAAATTCATACTTTACTGGAATATCAATTTGATTAATTATCTTTTCTTGGATAGATGAAAGCATCATATTAGATTTAAATAGCCTTTTCTTTTCATGCTCTTCTTTTCTATCCAAAATAGCTTTTATTGTTTTAGATTCCATCTTTTTTCTTTTCATAAAATAAGTATACTTATATGTATTTTTTTTGAAGTCATCAATGAATTTAAATTTATATAAAGAAGCTATATTTGTTGTTTCTAAAATGCTATTTAATTCTTCTTTTTTTAATCTATCTGAAAAATCTAAAAAAAGTTCAATCTTGTCATTGTTTTTTCTTAATAAAATTTCAGCCTTTATCTTTTTGGCATATATATAATTTATTAAAGAATGAAAACCATTAGCTACTATTTGACCAATTTTAGTTCCAAATTTATCTAAATAATTATCATCTGCAACATCAGGTATTTCTTGTACTTTTAAAAGCATATATACCTCCTCAAAATTACTCAAATCTTAATTTAACATTTCCTAAATATACAATATCCCCAGAATTTATTTTGTACTCTTCTCCTGGTACTAATTTTTCTGTATTTGAACTTCCCGAAAATTTACCATAACTATCATTACTTACAGACTGTAAGATGCTTATATACCACTTGCCTTTAATTTTAATTAGTTTAGCATGTCTTCTACTTACATATTCAGCATTTTTGGATTCTCTCAAATCAATATCGACTGGACCTTTTGAAGATACTTTCCCTATTAATAATGAATTCTCATTCTGCGGAATACTCCATGTCTTAGTATTTTCTCCTGGTTCATCTTCTAAAATTATCTCTCTAACAAATAAATCAGAATCTTCAAGTTCATTTTCACTTCTACCCTTAGCCTCTCTTCCTTCTAATCTTCCTTCTAATTTAAATTTCTCTTTTTTCTTATTTTCAACATTAAAATCTTCTAAATCCTTATCCATCTCTTCTAAATTTTCATTGAACTTCTCTTTTTTAACTTCATTTGTATCTCTATTATCCTCATTTATTACTTTTTCAGATTGTGATGATCCTACATATAGCTTTCCACAATCCGGACAAAATCCACCTTCAATCTCTTTATTAAACTCTGTTCCACACTTACATACTACATCCATCAATATAACCTCCCTCTATGAATTAAATTTATCTTACTTATTATCATCATTTTTATTTCCAACAAATTTATCACTGATCCCTAAATCAGAATCTACTCTTATTTTTATAGTTTCATATTGCTTTTCAAAATCTAATAAATTATCTATTTCCCATTCCTTAAACTCCCAATCTTCACCCGCTACTAGCTTGACTTTCATTTCTTTATTTTCGTCATACTTATCTTTACTTGGAAATAACTCTATATTACCTTCCCCTTCATAATATGTTGATATTGTAGATTTATTGACCTTCTCCTTTTTATCAACCAATAATGCATTACTTAATCTATCTAAATAAAAATCACTATTATAAGGCATTATCCAATAATAATACCCCTCTTTTACATCTGAATAACTATTATTATCAACATTAGCTACTGGCAAAATTAAATCATTAATGTCCTTTCTTTCAGTCTTAAAGATATAGTAATTATTTATCTCATCTTGGCTCTCCCAAGTTAAATTACCATTATCATCTATCTTTAAATTATTGACGGTATAAGCTATATTACTACTTCTGTTTCCATAATTCACAAAATGAAATACTACTACACTTAAAATTAAAATTAAGAGTACCAAATTATTTATTTTTTTCTTTTTAACTTCCTTTTTCAATTCATCTTCATACTCTATCATTTTATTTTCTTTTTTTTCTAATTTCATCTCTAACTTTTCTTTAATTTCATCTCTTTTCTGATTTAATTCATCTATCTTTTTTTCTTTAGCCTCCAATTCTTTTTCCTTCTGTGCTAAATTATTTTTCGTAGTTTTCAATTTACCTCTAACCTTTGAAATATCGTTTTTTTTATAATTGTTTTTAAATTTAACTTTTAAAAAAGTAGCATTATCATTTGGAATCTGATTATATATCCTGTCTTTTATCTCGTCAAAGTTCATCTTAATATCCTCTTCTCCTAAAAACTGCTCCCATACCCCATCAGAACATAAAAATATCTCATCCTCTTTTTTAATATTAATATAATTATAAAGACCTCGACTCTCTAAAGTAAAAATATCTTCTCGTTTTAAATCATCTTGACCTATACTCTTAAGCAATATGTTACTGGGATAGTTTTTCTTTTCCTCTCTATTTATCTCTCCTTTTCGGAGTAATGTTGCAACCTGTGATTGATCATATGTTATCTTATTTACTTCTCCATCTCTAATAATATATATCCTCGAATCCCCTACATGCCCTACATAAAGTTTTCCCTCCAATAAAACAGCTATACTAATAGTAGAACCAATCTGTTTTATTTTATTTTGTTCTTTATAATTCAAGACAATCTCATTTACTTTCATTATCGTATCTTTTAAAAAATCTTTCACATTTTCTACCTTAAGAGCGGTTTCTTTAAATCTATTAATACTTATGTTAACACAAATTTCACTTGCTTTATCACCATCTTCTCCACCTCCCATTCCATCAGCTATTATAAACATCATTTCATCTTTATTCTTTATATAATATCCATAATTATCCTGATTCTCAGTTCTAACAAACCCTACCGTACTAAAAGCCTCTATTTTTATTCCGTACTTATTATCCTCTTCAGTCTCATCAGAACCATACATATTTAAATACTTCAATAAATCATTTGGATAAGAATTTCTTTCTTTAAAGTCACTCGCTAAAGTCGCTTTTAAAAACTGATATAAACCAACTTTTTTAATTTCAATATCAGATAAAATTCCAGAAAATTCACTTCCAGTTATCCATTTATAAAGAACCCTTCCATAAAAATAAGATAAAGTTTCTTTATAAATCTCTTCATTTTTTAAATATTCACTTGGATAGTTATTTGCAAAATATTTTGCAAATATAGTGTTTATTCTTTTTTCATCATTAATAATTTTTTGATTCTGAGGATTTACAATAAATATCCCTTTATCTTCATATTCAGACCATATTTTCAACAAATCTTTCATCTTATTAATATTTTCTTCAATATCACTGTTCAATTTCTTTCCCTCCTCTATAAGTTAGATTTATATATTCTTACTATAAGCCAACTAATTAATTTGTAAAAATCATATCTAGTTAAGAAAATAATCAACCTTAGTAACTAGTGATAATATTAAATTATGTGATCTTCATTCTTACTTATCACACTTCTCTAAAGGAAACTTTTCCCCTTCTATTTCAAACAAAAAACTAGCCAGTTTCTACTAATCATCAAAAAGTTAAGGATAGATGACTATTCCACCACTCTCTAATAGATAATTCATAATATCACCTCTTTATCTTCTTAATTCAAATTTAAATGATCCCAATATCCAAGATTCAACTACCTAAATGTTGTATATGTTTTTATAGCAGAATCTAAAGCAAAAGATAAATTAACTTCTTTTGGATCTTTTGTTTTGGTAATTTGATAATATATATGAACTTATATTCGGATATAATAAAATAAAATCAAAGAGAGGTGAACAATATAGATAACAAGCAAAGCATAGAGAAGTTAAATGAACTTCTAAAAGGAGAAAAGATGGCGGCTACTATTTACGATAAAACAAAGGGGTTACAGAAAGATTCGCAAGTAAAAGAGCTGCTAGAAGATTTTGCCCAGGATCATCATAGACATGCTCAGCAATTAGAGGAGCGAATAAATCAATTAGGTGGTAATCCCAACGAAAATATAGGTGTGTCAGGAATAATGGCAAATATGATGGCAAAGTTAAATGCAATACGAGGGCCAAAACATCTGCTTAAGCAAATTTATAAAGGAGAATCCATGGGTGTTAAAGCTTATGAAAAACGAATAGACGACTTAGAACCTATAAGTCAAGAAATTGTGCAGGGGCTGATAGAAGAAGATAGGGAACATTTAAGAAAATTTGAGGCGAGGGTCGATGAAGAAAGAAGAGAAAGTTAAAAAGAAGATATGACCTGCTTAAGCAGGTCATATCTTCTTTTTATAATTCTTAACTACTTTTTATCTTTTCATCTTTATTGGTTATTAATTGTTAACTCTTCATCACTTTTAATGTTGAATAATCCTTTTACGAAACTACTCAAATCATCAAGAATAGAATAAAAACACGGAATTACAACTAAGGTCAAAATAGTAGAAAATAACAATCCACTAATTACAACTACTGCCATCGGCTGTTGAACCTCAGCACCATCACCCAATCCAAGGGCCAACGGAACCAAAGCCAAAGCGGTAGTCAAAGTCGTCATCATAACCGGCCGTAATCTAATTGGCCCAGCATTCAAGATTGCTTCTCTACGTGGCTCTCTTTCTCGGCGCACATTGATATAATCAACCATTACAATCGCATTATTGACCACAATACCTGCCAGCATAATTACCCCGATAATCCCTGGCACACTCAAAGGCATTCTAGCAATCACTAATCCAAGTATTGCTCCAACCAAAGCTAACGGGACAGTCAACATTATCGTAAATGGATGGAGTAAAGACTCAAATTGAGAAGCCATCACCATATAAACCAAAATAACTGCTAAAATCATCGCAATACCTAAGTCTCCAAAAGCATCCTGTTGATCCTCAATCTCTCCACCATAACTGACCGTATAACCATCAGGAATATTAAGCTGATTAACTCGCTCTTCAATATCAGCTTGAACTGCTCCTAAGCTTCGTCCATGGAGATGGGTTCTAACTGTAATAGTCCGTTGTTGATTCTCCCGTTCAATACTGGTCAATCCTGTAGCTAGCTCAACATTAGCAACTTGAGATAAAGGAACTACTGCTCCTTGTGGTGAAGTCAACTTCAGATCCATCAACTGATTAATATTTTCTCTATAATCCTCAGCCAAACGAACCCGAACATCAAACTCCTCTCCACCTTCCTTATACTGAGTAGCCACTTGGCCATCTATTGCTGTTCTAATCGTCGAACCTATCTGTTGCACACTAAATCCTAAATCTTTAGCTTGCTGACGATCAATATCAACTTGTACCTCAGGACGACCCTCATCAATACTCAATCCTACATTACGTGTTCCTTCTACTGCTTCCACTTCCGGTTCAATTTGATCAGCTAACTGACTTAAAATATCAAGGTCCGAACCAGCAATTGTAACCTCAATCGGAGCTCCCATACCTCCGCCACCACCCATTCCAGTAACAGGAGTAACATTAATATCTGCACCAGCAATATCAGCTACTAACCCTCTTACCTCTTCAGCAACAACAGAAGTACTCCGTTCTCTATCTGCCAAACCAACCAACTCAGCAGTAACCTGACCAGTATTAGAATTATCACCTCCAGCTCGACTGGAATAATGTCTTAACTCTGGAATTCCTTCTAATCTTTGTTCAACTTCCTGAACTACTCGATCAGTCTCCCTCAAAGCCTCTCCTTCAGGCAATTCAACTTGAATATTAAAAATACCTTGATCAGTATCAGGAAGAAACTCAGTCTCAAGAGGAATAATATCCCTTGCTACCCCCACTCCAAAAAGCAGAACAAAGATAACTAAAAATAATAAAACTAAATAACGATAATTTAAAGATATATCTAAAAATCTTTGATAACCTTTTCTTATCCGTCCAAATTCAACTTCAGCTTCATCTTCCCCAATGACTGCATCTTCATTAACCTTCAAAAACTTAGCCGACAACATCGGAATAAAGGTCAAAGCAACAAGTAAAGAAGCAACTAAAGAGAAGGTTACAGACCAAGCCAAAGCACCAAAGATCTCGGAGGCCAAACCTTCAATATAAACCACAGGTAAAAATACAGCTGCTGTCGTCAATGTTGAAGCCAAAATTGCTGTTCCTACCTCAGCAGTTCCCTTCTTAGCAGCCTCAATCCTACTCTTTCCTTCCTGCTGAAAGCGATAAATATTCTCTAACACAACGATTGCATTATCAACCAACATCCCAATTCCTAAAGCCAAACCACCTAAAGACATTAAATTTAAAGACTGATCGGCAAAATACATCAAAACAATCGCTGTAACAATTGAAACTGGAATTGCAGTCCCCACAATCAGCGTACTCCGGATATTTCTTAAGAATAAAAAGAGAACAATCATTGCTAAAAGTCCACCTAAAACTGCATTCCGTTGCACATTAGCAATAGAATCCTCAATAAACTCAGCTTGATTCTCAACAACTGTCAACTCAAAATTATCTTCATTTCTTTGAATCCTTTCTACCTCTTCTAAAACTGCATTAGCTACTTGAACAGTATTACTTCCACTTTCCTCTTGAATCTCAAGGCTAATACTCTCCTCACCATTTAAATAACTATAAACAGAACGTTCTTTATAATCATCTCTTACTTCAGCAAATTCTGCTAAATCAACTTTAATCCCTTCCGGATTCATCAATTCAACATCACCAATCTCTTCAACCGATTCAAACTCACCAGCAGTTCTAATCAACAGATCCTTAGTTCCATGATCAACTGAACCACCACTGATATTAACATTTTCAGCTCTTAATTGCTCAATCACATCTTGAAAACTAAACCCATAATAAATCATTCGATCAGAATCAATATCAACCTGTATCTCCCGCTCCAACCCCCCTGAAATATCAACACTAGCTACTCCAGGAACTCGCTCCAAAGCAGGTTCAACTATATCCTCAGCTAAATTTCGCAACTCTGCCAAGTCCATATCTCCAGCTAACTCTAAATTCATAATTGGCATACTATTAGGATCGAATCTAACCACCTGAGGCTTATCAATATCATCAGGAAGATGATCTTCAATCAGCTCTACACTTTCACGCATATCCAAAGTTGCAAAGTCTAAATCAGTCCCCCAATCAAACTCGATAAAGACTACCGACCGATTAGGATGAGAAAAAGAAGTAACATTAGTTACATTATCAACCACAGCAATAGTCTCCTCTATAGGCCGAGTTACACTCTCCTCAATCTCACTTGGAGTTGCTCCATCATAAGTAGTCATTACAACTGCATAAGGAAGATCCATCTCTGGCATCAAATCAACTGGCATCAACGGCAAAGAGACTGCACCCAAGATAATGATTGCCAGTACAATCATGGTAATAGTAACTGAACGATCAACAGAAAAATCAGATAGTTTCATTAGTTACCACCCCGCTCCACAATCTGAACGCTATCCCCATCAGTTAAATTTTCTTGCCCGCGAATAATTACTTGTTCGCCAACTTCAACCCCTGATTTAATAACTACCTCTTGAGCACCCATTAATCCAGTCTCAACTTCTCTTCTTTCCGCTTGACCATCTTGATAAACAAAGACAACATCCTGGTCATTATCTAACACAACAACTTGCTGTGGTAAAACAATTTCTTCTTCACTTCTTTCTGTTTCAAGTTGAATCTGACTATACATCCCACCTTTGAGCAGATCAGTTTGATTCTTCAAATTAATCTCAATCCCGTAACTTCGATTTTCACCAGCAACTGGACTAATTTCAGATAATTCTCCTTCATATTCTTGCCCTAAAGATGGAATCTCAATCTGACTTCGCTGTCCAACTTGAACTTGGTTAATATACCTTTCACTCAAGTCAGCACTTACCTTGACCTCTTCAAGCTCAGCTATTGCAACAATTGGTGAATTAGCTACCATCTCTCCAGCCTCAATATTTAAATTATAAACCTGACCATCAATAGGAGCTGTCACTATTCTATTTTCATACTTAAGCTCTGCTCCATTCAAGCCAGCTTCAGCTTGCTCTACTTCTGCTTTAGCAGCCTCAATCTCTTCATCACGAGCTCCAATCTCAGCCATCTTCAAATTCAACTCAGCTAATTGATACTCCTTACTAGCATTAATATACTCTAGTTCACTCTGTTCAAACTGCTGATTAGAGATTGCATTTTGTTTATACAACTCTTGTTGACGCTGGTACTCTCTTTTAGCTTGTTGATATCCATTTTCAGCCTGCTCTAACTGTAACTTCAACTGTTCAATCTGCTCTTCTCGTTCCCCAGCCAAAATCCGATCCAAATTAGCTTGAGCAGCCTTTAAAACAGCTTGGGCTTGATTTAATTCAACCCGTAAAGGTTCTTCATCAATCTTAAGTAATCGTTCACCTTCTTCTACCTGCTGTCCAGTCGAAACATAAACTTCTACTACTTCACCTTGAACTTGAGGGGTTACTTGCACCTCTTTACTCGGCTCCGTTCGACCTCCTAAAGTTATATAATTAACTACTTCTCCTCTTTGAGCTTCTTCTACTTCAACTGCTACTTCTTGTTGCATATTATTTTGAGCAATTGCTTCTTCTGCTTCTTCTCCATTACTACAAGCAACAGTTACTAATGGAAATAATAAAACTACTACTACTAACTTTAATTTATGCATCCTTCCTACCTCCCAATCCCTTTAACTTTATAAAGATTAGCCAATGCTAAGTTATAATCATAAATTGCACCCAGATAATCACTCTCTATCTCTTGATAAGTTGCTTCGGCTTCAAGAAGATCATTAGTAGTGACCAGACCTTCCTTATAACTAGCTTTACTCTCTTTTAAATTCTCTTCTGCTTGCTCTAAGCTCAATTCCATTAAGCTAATTCCTTCTTTAGCCTCACTAAGTTCTAATAATGCCTCTTCAATCTCTAGCTCAACTAAATCTACTAAATCCTCATATCTTAAATCTAAAATATCAAGTTCCTCTTCAATCTGAGCAAGCTCTGCCCTTCGCTGTCCACCGTCATACAGATTATAACGTAAAGCAAGACTTACCCTCCAATCACCATCAACTGTAAAGCTATCATCTTGAGCTTCATAATTACCATTTAAAAATAAATTTGGATGAGATTCACCCTTCTTTCGCTCCAAATTCAACTCTACAATTTCACGATTAAGCTCTAATAACTCCAAATCTAAACGATTATTTAAAGCAACTTCCTTTACTTCATTAAATTGATAACTCTTTTCACTCCAATCCAACTCTTTAACCAACTCCAAATCGGTCTCACGAGGAAGCTTAAGAGTATTCTTTAAAGCCAATTCAGCTAACTCAGCTCCATTTTTGGCCCTTAAAAGCCCCTGCTCAGCCTGTAATCTCTGTGTCTGAGCTTGAAGTAAATTAGTTCGTGTAAAGATACCAACTTCATAGTTGGCTTCAGCAGTCTGTACATAATCTTCAATCCGCTCTAAACTCTTTTGGTTAACCTGAACCATCTCTTCAGCCTTTAAAAGATTATAATACTGTTCACTAACTTGATAAGCCAATTCTTTCTTCTGCTCCTCTAGCTCCTTTTGGGCAGTCAGCACCCCTTTTTCAGCTTGTTGATAGCTAATACTCCGTTGGCCCCCCGTATAAAGAGGCAACTCTAAATCAAGACTGGTAGTGAATCTATTTTGGGATAACTTTTGTTGGGGTTGAAAATCAGATGGTGCTTCACCTAGCCTAGTATAACCAGCACCCAAATCCAGCTGTGGATAAAAATTGGCCCGGGCAATCTCGACTTGCCTTTCAGCAATCTTGACCTCCCTTCTCAAACTTTCAATCTGATTATTATTCTCTAAAGCCAGCTCAATCGCTTTCTCTTCCGTTAATTTGATCGACTCTGACCCTAGAACAGGTAGAGCACTGCTAACTAAAACAACTAAAACTATCAAACTAGTCAACTTAACTTTCTTCATATGTATCCCCCTTTTTAACTCAATACTGGCTACAATTTATCTGCTAACTCCATTTAAAAATACATCTTTAATCAATTCTACCTTATCCATTAGATCATTTTGGTAATAAAGATGAGGATTGAAAGTTCTGATCATCCCTAATAATACTCGGGCCAAATCTAAACTATCCTGATGAGAAGCTATCACCTTTTCTTCTTTAGCTTGATCAATTACCTCAGCTATCGATTCAATCTGAGATCGATTAAAATTTATTATGTGATCATGAAAAAACTCTTTATCTACAGCAATTGTACACTCTCTAAACATCTTAGAAACCTTTCTTCCCTGTTGATAAAAATTGAAATAAAGCTGAATAATCTCCTCTAACTTTTCCAACGGGTCAATCTCTACTTCAATCTTTTCTTTAACCTTCAACTGTAACTGCTCTAATTTATTGATCAAAATCCCTTGAAATAAATCCTTTTTACTATCAAAATACCAATAGACTGTTCCTTTAGCTACTCTTGCTAGATCAGCAATTTCGCTTACCTTAGTCTCATGAAAACCCTGTTCCGAAAATAAATCAATTGCTGCTGAAATAATATCAGCCTTTTTATTACTCACTTTTTCACCCATCTAATCACTCCTTATCTCTCGACGTACCAGTCAGTCAATTAGATAGTATCAAGTTAATCTTCTTTTGTCAATGAAAATTATAAATAAAAAAAGATATAGCTGGTTGAGCTAGCCATATCTTTTAATCGAGTAATGACACCCCATGTTTTAACAGTTGAAGTAACTGCCAGTGTCAATGAAGCAGCAAAAAAAATATGTTGATAATATCCAATTGATTGCAGGAATTTGAGATATAATGTAGAAATATATTATATCATGAATCCTGAATTATTCAATGAACCAATTTTCAAACGTATTCTTGAAAAGTCTTTCTTTAGCGTCACAACCTACTTTGTCACGTTTTTTCAATCGTATGAATGAAGATACCTTAAAGCAATTTAATGAAATCTGTAAAAGATTAAGAGCTTTTGTTTACAAGACCAAGTGTCCAAAGGTGGTGCTATTAGATTTTAATTCCACTTTACTAAAAACTTATGGTAAACAAGAAGAAAAGTTTAATTTTCACTACAGTGCCCATGGATACCATCCTTTGCTGTGTTATGATGGTTTAACAGGTGACTTGCTAAAAGCAGAGCTTAGAGATGGTGCAGTATATACAATTTATGCAACCTCTTTTAGATGAATACTCACAAGATTATGAAGACATTTCTTTGTTTCTTAGAGGTGATAGTGATTTTGCAACACCAGATTTATTTAAACAATGTGAATGCAATGGTGTTTCCTAAAAGAGTATAAGAGCAGTTCTAGAAAATATAAGGTTGCTTCTGCAGTTAGAATAATAATAAATGATGAATCTTGAAAATTCAAAAGTTAAAACTATTAGAATAAGTTTATCTTTTCGTTGGAAAATATTAGTTGCTAAAAAAGTCATAATTCTTAAAAAAGAGTCACAAGCTGATTTTAGAGTAAATTACAGGGTCATGAATAATTCAGGTGTACTAAAGTACTATTTTTTGATTTTTCGTTAACTGGTCTAGAAACAATCATTTACATTACTATTACTTTAAAAATACTAGTTGCACTAGAAGCTTAGAATAAATGCTATTATTTCAGAGTGTATATCTTTTGTCAACTAGAAATAAGGAGGAATTTCAATAACATGTCTCTTAATTTGCCCGATAAAAAAGGACTTAACATATCAGATTTTAGTAGTACTATTAAAAATGATTTATGCGCTTCACTGGTAACTTTTCTAGTAGCCCTTCCTCTTTCTCTTGGAATTGCACTGGCCTCTGGAGCTCCGTTGATGGCAGGGATCATTGCTGCTATTGTCGGCGGTATTGTGGTTGGTACTCTAGGGGGCGCACCAATGCAGGTTAGCGGACCGGCCGCAGGGTTGACCGTTATAATTTTTGGTTTTGTTCAGGAGCTTGGCTGGGGCGTTACTACTGCAATGACGGTAGGGGCCGGAATTTCGCAAGTAATTATAGGTAAGATTGGACTTGCTCCTATTGCTTTAGCAATCTCACCGTCAGTTATCCATGGAATGATGGCAGCTATTGGTATCCTCATTGCTATTTCCCAGATTCATATAGTGTTTGGGGTACAACCTGTAGGCAAAGGCATTGAAAACCTTTTTGCCATTCCAAATTCCGTCATGAATTTAAATCCGGAAGCTACATTTTTGGGAGTTTTTACAATTATTCTTTTAATAGTTTGGTCTAAACTAAAATCCCAACGACTTCGTAACATACCTGGATCGCTGGTAGCCATTGTTGTCGCTACCGTTATCTCCATAGCCTTTGGTTTCGATGTTCCACGTGTAGATCTAGCCGGTAGCCTTATAGAATCTATTTCTCTACCGGTGTTACCAAGTGCAAATTTCGGAACTTTTGTTGCCGGCATCGTAGTGCTTACGTTAGTAGCGAGTGCCGAGTCATTGTTATCTGCCGTAGCAACGGATAAGTTGCACTCGGGGCCCCGCTGTTGCCTTGATAAAGAATTAACTGCTCAAGGAATAGCCAACACTATTTCCGGGCTGCTGGGGGGACTTCCTATTACCGGTGTCGTAGTCCGCAGTAAAGCAAATGTCTCATCAGGAGCTAAAACTCGCCTTTCGGCAATCCTCCATGGTGTTTGGTTATTAATTTTTGTAGTGTTTTTACCCGATGTAATAATTTTGGTTCCTTTGGCGTCACTGGCCGGACTATTAGTATACATCGGTATTAAGCTGGTAAACGTAAATCATATAAAAGAACTGAAGAGATACAATGAATTGGCAGTATACTCTATCACTGTTTTTGCAATCGTTGGCATTGATTTATTAGTGGGGTTGATTATCGGCTTTGCGGTTGCATTGATTCGCTTATTGCTGAAACTTACTAGACTTAACGTCAATATTGAAAACCAGAATGATCAATGGCAGGTATCAATTACAGGTACGTTGACTTGCATTGAAGTCCCCAAGCTTACCGATCATTTAAATACTATTCCTCCCGGTAAAGAAGTAAAAATAAACCTAGCATTGAGGTATTTGGACCATTCAGGCTATGAGGCACTAAAGTCATGGCAGGAGAGTTACGAAAAAATTGGTGGTCGTGTAGTTACTGACTATCTTGTGGAAAATAAGGAGGAAGAACAAGCTAGTCAAAGCGCTCCATTAGTTGACAACTGCATAATTAAAGGTGTTTGGGCTCAATACAATAAATAGAGAATCCCGTAAATGAGGGACTGAAAAACAATTTTTAAAACAAGTTGTTCATTCATCATAACAACTCAATTATCAGTTTAAATTAAGGCCCCTAAAAGTAGGGGCCTTAATTTAGCTGATTACTCTATTACCTTTCCTTTTGTCATAAAAGTTTCACAAGCAGTATCCTTTGAGTTACTAATCATATGATCTTTCACGTTAGGATTAATTTCAATAGTTGATGCTTGACAAATATCACTAGAATTATACTGACATTCTTCTACAGTGCACTTGATGTTAGACATTATATCCACCTCCCCTTTCTTTTAGCTCATAGATATCTTTCCCAACAAATGATTATTTATTCAAAACCATTATTTCTGAAAACCTAATTAATTTCTAATATCTTGCCCCTTAACTGACCTCACAAACTTCTCTAACAACATCCATCACTTCCCATTAATAATCAGGTTGGAGTAATGCAATCTGGTACTTCTTTAATTGATTGATCAACTGCTCTAACTTCCTATTCTTAAAGTAATTAATTCCTACAAGTACCCCTCCAAATAAAACTCCAACAACTATCCCAGCAGAACTACCCCATAACCAGATTGCTAAACTACTGCTAGCCACACCTGCCAAGGAAATACCAAGATTAACTGAAGCTGCTTTAAAGGATTGCCATTTAGTACCGCCAGTTCTTCTGACCCGATAGAAGATATAAAGACTACTGGCAATAGAAGTTCCTGCACCAATCCCAAAGATATAGCTCAAGCTAGATATATTCGAACCAAAAAATGAAGTGAGTACCGCTCCAGTCAACCTACCTCCTGTATATCCTACTGTACCGATCACTGCCCCTTCCATCCCCTGCTCAAATCTATCCTGCCATTCCAACTCTTGATTAAATAATGATAATGTAAAAGCAATCCCAAAACCCAACAGTGCCGCTTGACCAAATCTAACTATCTCGCCTTTAATTATCTGTCGTCGCATTAAGGCTTCACGATTATAGAGATCTCCTGTCGTTGAATTTCGCCAATCCCTACCATGTGCTTCAAAATGTTCACTCCTAGTCAAAAAATCTATATTATCTGGAGCAGCTTGCAGTTCAGGGTGTTCAGCTACACTATTAATATGATGCCCTTCCATTCCTCTAACTCTACCTGCTGATAATAACTCCTGCTGTTGAGAAGCAGTCCACTCCCGCGTCCCACTTCCTCCTAACTCCAAGAGGGCTTGTTCATAATCCCAAGCTAAATTGACTCCACTCTGTCTTAAACTGACATCCCCCGCTGATAGCTGATTAACCTGACTCTGTAGTCCAGCCCGTTGGCTATCCAACCGATTCAATGTAGTAGTAAAGTTATGAGCTAACTGGCTACTTTGAACAGCCAATCCACCCAAGATTGGCCCGGCTGCTCCCAGTCCAGCAAAGAGCCTATAATTAAGGTTCTTTAACTTACCAGCAACCCTCCGCTTACTCCTCCGCCGTAAATACTTATTCTTAATTGCTTTAATACTCATCAACTCACCCCACTAGATCCTTTCGAGTAGTAGTCATCACCTTAGTCAGTTCAAACTTCTTCTCATCTGAGATAAGAGTAAAGATATAATTATAGACATGATTGAAATAGGTCAGAGCCTCAGAGGTTAAATACTCAGTATTGACAGTCGCTAAATCATCTTTAACCAATTCAATTATATCCTTTTTACCTTTCTTATAATCCTTTTCATGATTACTGACTTCAGTAAAGATATTATTGATTCTAGTTACAACCTCTTGATTGTACTGTTGATAATTATTCTGATTTAAGTTTTCACCTTTACTTACAGCTAACCTCTCAAAAGACTTCTGTAAGTCTTTATAGCACTTGTTATCATCAGCAGTAAAGAATTCAAATTCTAACCTTTCCTCTATCCTTGTCGCTTCCTCTAAAATCTCTCTAATCTCACTTTCTCCATCTACTTCCTCTAACTTCTCAACTAACTCCTGTAATTGCTTAAGAAGTTTCTGATTTCTAGCTCTAATCTCTTCTTGGCCTTCTCTTCCTAGCTCCTCTCTAATCCCTTCTAACTTTTCCTGATAATCCTCTATCAGATTAAAATCATTCAGTTCAGCATACTCGCTAAAGGTAAATAGAGCTTCAAATGCTTCAGCTAAGTAACTTCTCTGCTGCTCTTGCTCAGAGCTACTATCTATTTTTTCCAGTACATAATCTATATATTCCGTAAAGACACTTCGGTTAGCAGGCTGATGAATAAAGGCATTCTTCAAGACCATCCGAGCTAATAGATCATTCCCTTCCTTCTTAAACTGATCTGATCTTCTATGGTAGGATTTTAGATTAACTTCACCTAATTGATCTCCTAGATAATAACCCATCTTCTTATTAACTTTAAATATATATATAACTAAAAAGAAACTTAATATTAAGTTTAAAATCAGTAATAAAATTAGCATCTTACCACTCCAGCTCTACTTTAAATTTTATATTCATCTATAATTAAGGCATAATTATTTAATAAGTCATTTTCTAAGTTTTTAACTATCAATTCTAAAGATAGTTTTGAAAAAAGGTGTAATTTTAAACAATTGAAATTTATCATCAGCAATGTACTCTTACTACTAAAATAAATTTTATCCAATAAATAACTTATAAAATTAATTATCAAGCTCAAATTCTGCTAATAACGAATTTCCTCTCTTTATATGTTCTTTTATATCAAAAATCAATTGATCTAATTCTTTACTTGATAATCCTGCAGAAATCTTTTTTGCAAATTTTTCTTTTATCTCTGTACAAACCTTATCGTTTTCTTCATCAATACTAGGTAAAACCTCACCTTCAATCCACTCATCCTTAAGCCTTCTCTTTAAACCATTAATTTTAGCATATAAATCCCTCTTTATCTCTTTATTATTCTTATCTTTATTCAATAATTTATAACCAGCAAAAAGTGCACCTCCACCAATAGCCAATGGTGGTACAATAGCTCCGATAGCATATCCTAGAGTTACAGATGCTGCCGCTGGACCTAAAAAAGCTGAATATGCAGCCATACCTAAACCTCCTATCCCAGCAATAGCAGCACCTTCACCTACACCACTCCAGATATTAAAATCTGATTGAAAGAATAGCTCATCATCTCTATTCTCTATTAACAATCTCTTATGTTTAGTTGCTAATTGCTTAAATTCACTACTTAACTTTTCATCCATCTCTTGTGTAACTTTATTCCATTCTTTTTTGATATTTCTTTCTAGCCTCGATTCCATTTTACTCCACCAAGATTTAACAGCATCTTCATTGAAGTATTCTCTCATAGTATCTTTTATATCTTCTTGAGTTACATCCTTAGAGAATAACGATAATTTATCTGCTAAACTTAAAATCTTTCTTCTTTCCTCTTCAAATAATTCATTATTAAATTTATTTAAGATTAATAACTCTAGATTATTTACTATTCGTAACTTCTCCTTTTCAAGATCCTTTGTATACTCATCTATCTTCTCCTTAACAAAGTCAATCTTATCAATATACATCTCATTAAATTTAATATAATGACGTAGATTGGCTTGACTAGAAGATGCAATACTATCATTATGTATCTCTTCTGATTTCACTTCTATCTCTTCTCGTAAATAGTCTAATAGATCTGTTAGCCCGCTCTCCTTAAGAAGTTTTTGATTATCATTCTTTCTAGCTTCAAAGGCTTTTAAACCACTAGTCATAAAAATATCTCTCAAATAAAGACCAAGGTTTCTCTGAATATACTGTTTTATTCTCCTAGGATCAGCCTCTATTTCATCGATCCGATTAATAATTCCAATAACAGGTTTACCTAATCTAGCTACATTTGCTAACTCTTCTTTAACATCACTTTGGCCCAAATGATTAGCATTAAAAACCCAAAGAACAACATCAGATTCTTGAATGAAATTTTTAGTCTTAGCTACATTAGATTCAGTAATAGTAGATAAACCAGGGGTATCTACTAAATGAAATTCATTTAATGACTCCATTGGAATACCTATAGATGATAGAATATCCTCTTCGAAGAATTCTTCTTCCCCTTGATGATCTATTAATATCTGATTTATCTCATCAATCATGCCAACTTCCTCTAACTCCCCCCCTTTATAGATTGCAGCTTTTTCTTTAGGTGAGTAATGTATGTCTGTTATTGTGGCAGTAGCTTCTAATACATCGACGGGACATACTTCATCCCCAATAATAGCATTTAATAATGTCGACTTTCCAGCCTTTACTTCTCCCATAACAACTACATTCATAGGAGCCTTTAACTTATCCTTCAAAACAGTTATTTGTTCTTTATATTTATTAATAGTATCTTCTATATTTAGATCATCACCATACTCCTCTATATCTAAGTTAATATTATATAAAGGTGAATCATCAATATAATCTTGAGATTGATTTAAAAGATCTACTAAATTCATAAATAATCACCCTTTCTTTATTAATTCTAGCATATCCACTTCTAAATTTAGCCTTGCCCTTTCTAAGAACTTTATTTGATTTAACTTAGTAATTATTTTTTTATAGTCTTTAGATGGACCATGTAATGCAGCAAAACTCTCTTCTCTTACCTTGGTAGCCTTTTTAGAGATGTTCACAAAATCACGATCTATATCCTGATTAACCCTAATTCTAATACTGTTAATACTCTCATTAAGCTTTGCTCTTAACTTCTTCTTTAACTTGGGTAATTTAAACTTAACTACAGCCCATTTAACTAACCCTAGAGAATTAGCCACAAGACCTAAAACTATCCCAACTGGCCCTAGCAAAAAACCTCCAGCCACTATAGCACTAATGCTTCCTAAAGTAGAATCTTTAGACATATTAATATTATTTAATTCCCACTTTTTATTATAATCATGAGCAAACTCACGGGTAATCAAGGTAGAATTTTTATTAATATGCTTGAATTCTGAAAATTTTGCTTCTCTAATCATCTTCTGTAAGATAAGGTTACTTGACTTATTATACCTTCTATGAAAACTATTTAACTCACCGGTTATATGATCTTCAAGAAAAATATCATTCCTTACAAACCTTTCACACTTATCTTGATTACTTTCATCGTAATCAAATAATTTTTCTGCATAAGACTCTATATTCATTAAAACCTTATTTTTATAATTTTTTAAGATATCTTCTAATATATTTTTCATCTTTTCTTTTTCTTGATTAATACACTTCCTTAATTCTTTCTTTAATTTCTTTCTTTTTTTCTCATCCTCTTCTAATCTATATTTATAGCCTATTATAACTTCCTTAATATCTCTTAAATACCCCTTTAACCCATTTAACTTACTTTCACTCTGTATTCTTGATGCTTTACGCAGAAAATAACTATCTATACTCCTTCTCAAATCAGAAAATCCACTCTTTTTATATAAAGAATAATCATTTTGCTCCAATCCATCTATAGCTTCTTTAGCAGAAACTGGAACAATATCATAAAAATAACCATCAAATATTTCTTTAGCTTGTTTAATAACCCGCTTTACATTCTCTGGATTATTCTTACGTACAAGGTCTATTCTATTTAAGATTCCAATTACATTATCTACTTTTCCACCAATCTTATCTAAGGCTTTATCCAACTCATCTAATAACTTTTTAGGCTGTTGTGAGGCTAAAGTTGTTGCATCAAGCATCCATAAAACACCATCAGCTTTATGATAATACTCTCTTAAATCTTCTTGAGTTTCATCCTCTGCACTCTCTTGCCACAAGCCAGGAGTATCTACTACTCGAAATTTATTCAATAATGAATTGTTATCAACTTGGCAAGGCCAGTGTACCTCTACGATATCTGATTTATACAACTCTTTTTTAGTTAACTTCTCCCGCAACTCTTCTTTAGCTTCTATTGTATCTAACTCTTTACTTAACTTATAGAATTTATCATCTATTTTAAACTCTGACTCTTCTCTCTTTCTTTCTTCATTTGCTATATAACTTTTAGCTTCTTTGCGAGTATACTTCTTGCTACTACCATCTCTAAAGATAATTTCTACCAAATCCCCTGAATTTGAAGCTTCAAAAATATCAATTTTCCAAGTCTTTGGCAGTTCATCAACCTCAGCAACCCTTTTTCCTACCAAAGCATTAACCAGGGTTGATTTTCCATACTTACCCATACCTATAGCAAAAATTAAAAAAGGTTCTTCTAATTTCTCCCCTAAAACATACATCTGATTGGCCTTCTCTTCAATTTCATCAATACAAAGTTCTAAGAGCTTAGGTCTAGAAGAAAAACGTATTTCTTTAATACTCTTTAAAATCTCATCACTATAATAATATATCTTCTCTTGTAAAGACTCTTTTATAACTGTATCCCTCTTTTTTACTACCCTATGAAAGAAATTAAGCATCATCTCTTCAGTTTTTGTATTATTTATTTCCATTGTCATAATATCACCACTTATATAAATAATAAATATATAATAATAGAAAAGAAGACTAAATTCATAGATATAAAAATAAATCTTGACTTAGCCATATAATCATAAGTCTTTTTATGAGATTTTTCTACCTGAGAAATAATATCTTCAGAATGAGATTTTATGATTTTCGACTCCTCTTCCAACTTATCAGATATGTATATCTTAAGCTCTTCTTTCAAGCTATCTAAGCTATCCTCAAAAACCTTTATATTACTCTCTAACTTCTTATCAACTCTTTTGTTTAATACTTCAAATCTAACATCGATTGTATCAATACTCTTACCTAATTTTTTATTAAAAGAAAGTAAGTTTTTATAAACTTCTTCTATATTACTTAAAAGATCCTCTAAATCCGCATCCCATTTTTCTTGAATCTTTATTGCTTCACTTGCTAATTCACCAATTATCTTATTATGAGCCTCTCTAAAATAATCATACTGCTCAATTAATTTATCACTTTGACTCTTATATAAGCTAATAGCTTCTTGTAAATCTTCTCTCTGTTCTTGTAGTTCTGCCTTTCCTACCTTAATTGTCTCAATGAACTTTTGATTGGAATCACTAATATTCTCTACACTTGATTCCATATTCTCTAATAAACTTAACAGCCTACTTGTAGATTCAAGTTCCTTCATTGTTTCTACTAAAACCTCTGTACCTCTAAACATCTCTTCTAACTTACTACCTTCTTCTTCTAATTTATCTACTATTCGGCCACTTTTATCTAAACGATTGACAATCCTATTATTCAATCCATCAACTTCATTATCAACCTTGTCTGATAAAAGACTTAATTTTCTCATGAATTGACCTGATTTCTTTTCAATTAATTCTTTAAGTAGTCTATCTACTATCGAAACCTCTTCTTGTATCTTCTTTAATGTTTTGTCATTACTATTTAAGCGACTATCTATCTCAGTATTAATATCTTTAAACCTTCCTTCTACCTTATCAGAAAGGGAGACAACCTCTCCTTTAAACTCCTCAGCTGATTCTCTTATAACTTTTTTTAAGGATCTATCTATAACTGTTGTTGATACGCCTTCTATAATTTGAGAAAATTCTTTTACTAACCTTTTATCTTCTTTATTTAACATTATTACTCTCCTCCATTTTTATAGCCAATCCTTCAATGATTCCTACAAGATCAAAAACTTCCTCTCCTATCTCTACCGTACCTAATTTAAATTTATCAATTAATCGCTTTACTTCTTTTATATACTCTTTTAATTGATGATCCCCCCCATTTAATGCTCTACTTTCTAAGGCTAAAGATACCTTAATTATGTATTTCAAAAGAACTTCTTTCTTCTCTATATCTCTATTTAAAATATCCTCGACCTTATTTAAGAGGTCATTTTCTAATCTTAAGACTACCCAAGCAGATATAGAAAGTTGAGTCTTGCCCTCAATCCGATCATTTCTTAAATAATTAAATAAATAATCATCTAATTTTTTTGAACAGATTTTCTTCTTCTCTTCAAAAGCCTTATTGATAACCCTTGGTATTTCATTGTATAAAACTGATTCACCTCTAATGTTATAATCGCCACGATAAGAAAGCCAATTGTGTGAACCTAAAAGGTGAAACTTCCTATCAACTATTACCTCTTTTTTATGTTGATTACCTACTAATAACAAAGAAACTGCATTAACTCCTTCTGGGGTCTTAATTTTAGATAACCTTCTACTCATTTCTCTGTTAAGTTTAAGATTACTATTAGATGCACGTTTTTCTATCCCCCAGGCCATGACAATTAAGACCCTTCTTTTTGCCAAACCTTTTAATAACTCAATAAAATCATCATCAACTGTCTGCTTATTTATCCATCCCGAGAGAATAACCACATCATTAGTAGCAGACTTAAGCAACTCCAAATACTTAGGTCTAATCTTGGCATCACTAATATATTTAATACTAAGTTCATCTTCTTGAATATCATCTTCAATATTACTATTAAATGCCTGTTCTCTAATTTTACCCATCTTTTCTTTAGCAATATCTTGGACTCTCTTTTCATATTCAGCTTTATCTACATTCTCTTCTCTATCAGTGCCTAATTTCACTATAGATAAGTCCTCAAAAACTTTATTGATAAATGAATCATCAAAAAGTTGATCTTGATCATCATTTAACTGATTAAATCTATCTTCATATTCTAACTCAAAGCTATTAGTAAGTGGATTATAAAGTCTAAATAAGAGTTTATCTTCAACAATATCATGAATTACAATGATTCCAAATAATCGCTTCTCTACCTGTAGCACTTCTCTATCGAGCACTTTCTGAACCCTTTGACCATTATTACTAAAGAAAGAGTTCTCTTGATTCTTAAATAGGTTATTCATCTGATTTAAAGTAAGCTTAGATTGCATTGGCTTATCTTTTAAAAATTTAATAATCTTATTAAAAGCAAAGATGTCCTTAACCTCTTTATTGTTAATATCTATACTAGGTCTAACTATATCATCTACTATACGAAATTTAGCAGTTAAAGGGTCATTAAATATCTCTTGCTCTACTACTTCTATATCTTCTCGAACCTTCTTTTTAAGAATTTTTTTCCCTTTTTCAGTAGTTATAATAAAAGGTATCTCTTCTTTGCAAAGTAAGTCATTTTTAACTAAATTAGTACATTGATTGTTAACAAAGACCTTATCTAAAGCCAATACGTGAGATAACTCATCAATGCTTGGAGGAGGGGTAATGGTACTCCCAGCCAATAATATATGCTCTTCTAACAAATTAATTCTTTTAGCTCTCTTTACCTCCAATTTGACTTTTTCTCGAACGATAGGAAAATTATAGTACTTTGCTGTTAAGGTATTATATCCAATAGATTTGTTTTCTACTTCCCTTACCACCTGCTCTAGTTTAGAGTCCACCTTTACCGAGCTTTGAAACATTAATTATCCCCCCTTTGCTATTGATAATACTAGCAATATTACTATATATCTTAGTTGCACTACTATGACTAGATTCATGACAAAACAATTGGGTGCTGCCTACTAATACTAATAGTTCTTTAGCTCTAGATAAAGCTACATTTATTCTTTCTGGACTTCTAGCAAATCCTATAGCATTATTGGGGTTATTTCTGACCATACTAACAATAACTATATCTCTTTCCATTCCTTGAAACCTATCGACTGTACCGACTCTAAATTCCAAATTAGGATAATTATCATTATTAAGAAATCTATGACTTAATAACCTTGCCTGAGCACTATAAAATGTTATCAGCCCTACTTTCTTAATTTCAGCTCCTTGTGCTACTTTCTTGGCCCATTCTTGATCAAGGTCTGACACAACCTTTTCGATAATTTGAAGTTCAGCACTATTCTTATATGAAGTTCCCAACTTTTCTTCATAGAAATACTCACTTAAAGGCAAATCAATCCATATGTTATGATTACTTTCTGAGATATATGGTAGCTTAAATTCATGCTTTCTATCTTGGTTTGGATTTTCTAGTCCTGATTCTAACTCTCCTCCATAAAATTGATTAATAACAGCCATAATATCTGGATGCATTCTATACTGAATATTTAGCATAGTCTTATTCTCTTCATCTGCAGCTTTCCATAGCTCAGCAAATAAAGATCTCTTAATATGATCTACTTCTTTTTTATCTACCTTAAGTTCTTCAGCCAACTCATCTAGGGTGTTCGCATGAATCATAGGAGGCAACTGCTTATCATCACCAATTAAAATCAGTTTCTTCCCTTTTAACAAGGGCAAGATCAATTCTGGTGGGGTAGCTTTACTAATTTCATCTACTATTACATAATCAAAGTCATCATACTCTTCAATGAATCTTTTAGCACCAGTATTAGAACAAGTACTACCAATTACATTAACATTTTTGATATAAATCTCTTTTAAAGCAAATTCATCAACCTTACTAATATCTTTACTCTTCTTCTTCCAACTACTAACTAGATCTGAAAAACGATTAATATAACTAGAGTTAGCATTATAACCTCTATTAACACCCTCTAATTTACTAATAATAAAGTTAATAAAACTTAAAGAATCTAAATTATCGGTTTCTAATCTTCTATTAATAATATCTTGATCAAAATAATCTAATTGGTTAAAGTTTTTTTCCCACCAATTAAGATCGAGACTTAGTTTTTCTTTAATCTCCTTTAACTCCTCATTATAAGTAAGTATCTTCTCTTCTATGATAGTTATCTCTTCAGATAATTCTTCTTTTTTGATAGATTTATCTTTAAGATCATTATTGATTTTATCTTTAACCTCTATTAAGGAATCATTTAGATAGTTCATGAATTTACTCTTTCTTAACTCCTTAGCTATCTCTTTGGCCTCTAAATACTCTTTATTCCACTTTCGAATAAAGGAAGTCAAATCTTTTAAATCAGAAGATAATAAACTATGAGTATGTATTTGTAATGAAGCAAAAATTTCATTATTTGATGGAAGATTATTTAAAAGTCTCTTTATCTTAGTAAAACTATAATTTATTTCTTCTTTTAATCTAGTTGATAAATCGCTTTGCTTTGAAATCTCTTGATTAAGAAAGTTTCTTCTCTCCTTTACAGATATAAGTTCAGCACTAACTCTATCTATATCCTGTTCTATCTTCTCAATAAATTCTATAGAACTTCCTTCTAAACCTTCAAAGATTATTTCAACTACTTTCAATTTTAATCCTGTCATTAAGCTCTCTTGCTCTTTAATATTTCTTTTAAGTTTTTTATATGACTTCTTAACCTTAAAATTAAATTCAGAGAAATTTTCAAAAGCCCTTTCAAGCTTCTTATTATCTTTACTATCTAAATAACTTTGACCAATAACGCTTAAATCGATATATGCTCCCTTTTTTCCCTTCCAATAACTCTTATCAACTCTCTTTATATAATCAAAAAGTTTATTCTCTGCTTGAATTGAAAATACCTTTGGTTTTAATAAAGATTTAAGGGCATTTTGAGAATAACCTTGGTCTAGTAACTTAGCTCTTAGCTTAGTGATAAAAGATTCATTTAAATCAATAATGGCTTCTAGCTGATTAGCTGCTAAAATAAATTCATCATAGTTTTCATAATTATTCCGTAAGACTGACAACTTCTTTTCTACTCCACCTTTACTTCTACTCCAAATCACTTTAAATAATTCTTCATCAATCTCTCCCCTGTATAAATTAACAGGCAAAGAATTATTAAGATTATCGATCAAATTATCTAACATTCCCAAATCAATTGCAGTAGGAGATATATTATCAAGCCATTTATCTACATCCAACTCCCTCTGTTTTAAACTTTCTTGATAACTTTGTAGCTTTGCATAGTTTAATTTCTCATCTGATAATCTTTCATTTAAAACTTCTATCTTATTAGTTAATTCTTCCTTCTTATTAATGAGTTTCTCAAACTTATTGTTACTAAATTCTTGTTGAATTTTTGAGATATTATTAATCTCTTCTTCTATATTTGCATATATCTTTGACTCTTCTTCATAACCTTTGAGAATAGTAGCTTTTAAATGATAAGCCTTCTGAGCTACTTCATATATTCTGTTGAAATCTAATTTTAATAAATTAGGTCTCATATTAGATTCATTAATCTTATTTAAATATTTTAGAATAGAATCTAGGTTTTCAATAAATTTTATGTAATTATCATTTATAGCTAATAGCTCTTCTAAATCCTTTGTCTCTTTCTGAGCTAAGTCTTGTTGCAAAAAATTATCTATAATAGATTCTAAAGAGTTTATAACCTCTTGATATTTATCAGTATCTCTATTAATTTGATTTAACTCTTTAAGTAACTTTCTCTTCCATTCTTCTTCTTTTCTTAGATTATCCTCAGCCTCTTTCTTCTTCTCTAAGCTTTTCTTATAACCTACTAACCTCCTTTTTATTTCTCTTGCTCTCTTAGTAAAATCAACACTTTTACGACACTCTTCAATCTTAGATTCTGCTTTCTTGGCAGAACTTTTCAACCAAGTTTTTACAACTTTATCTTCTGTATAAGCTAGTCCTTCTTTTTCAACAGAAGAACCTAATCTTAAAGCTCTAACTGATGGAACCTCCATTAACCTTGCAATAACATTATCTACTGCTAAATTTGATTGAGAAGAGAGTAAAACCTTTTTACCTTGCTTGACTATCTGATGACACATCTCAGTTATGACTGTAGTCTTACCTGTTCCTGGGGGCCCCTTAACCAGATATAAATCCTTAGTATTAATTGCATTCTCTACTGCCTTCAACTGCCTATTATTCAATGTTTTAATGAAAAGAGCTTCTCTATCTAACTTTATATCATTCGAGGGAAGTCTTGATTTCTTAGCATCAAAAATAAACTTTGCTAAATTAATATTTGCCATTTGACCTTGGCGAAACTTCTCCAATCCCCTCTTACGCCTTTTAATCTCTGTTAAATCTCCAATAGGCTTGTACTCTAAAACTCCACTCTGTGGAGGGCGAGTTGATATTTTATTTAATCTATCTAAAAACTCTTCATTCAATCTAACCCTTAGCCTCATATTCTTCTTATTAAAATCTATTAACTCTCCTATTATCTGACCTTTATTATATATTTTTTCATCATCTTGACTTTTAGCTTTATTTAAATATATAGGATAGCCTATGCTCCTTTTAATTTTAGCTAGAAGTGCTTCATTAAAAGTTTGATCTTTATCTATAAAGAACTCTAAACTCTCTTCTTTTAAATTTTCTTTATACCCTAGATAATTAAGCGAAAAATATTTATCTTCTGCTAATTTTTCTTTAATATTAAGATACCTTCGCCAATCTTCCAGACGTTTATTTGTCAAATGATAGTACTCTTGAGAAGTAGGAAGTTCTTTGATTTTAGTCACAATATCATCTGGTATTCCTAAGCCATAATATGTAGCAATATCCTTCGGATAAAAGCTTAAAAAAGCAGGAATACTATAAACACTATCTTGCCCTATATTCTCAGGTAGTAAAGAAAAATTGGTTACAATAAATTCATTAGAATCTCTTCCTTTAGCCTGTTGAATACCACGTAAAACAATTGTCTTCTTCGGAAAATATGATAATAACTCCTTATTTACACTTCCTTGACTATCGGTAGCTATAATTACATCAATCAAATCATCTCCTTCACTACCTACTCCTGCATTTCTAAGATAAGATTGATATTCTTTATTAGGCGACAGTATCTTCTTTAATAGATCATAACTAATCTCTTCTTTCTTATTAAAGGAATTAGTTTCAATATGTTCTTTACCAATTTCATTACTTATATATTCTAGAATATTAGAATATATATTCTTCACTGCTGTATTGGTAAGAATAATTTTCAAACCAATACTTAATAGATCTTCTTTATAATTAGACATTTACTATACCACCTTTATTTCATTAAGCACCAATTTTTAAATCAACATCTATTATCAAGTAGGTTTTAAAAGCCCAATCTCATATATTTGTAAATTTTTAACAAGATTTTTTTACTTCTTATTTTTAAGATAATTTAACCCTACTACTAATTAACAGAAGATAAATCCAACAATTATTCCAGCCGTTCCTCCCCATAGCCAAGTAACTAAACTTCCCATAATAGCCCCTTCTTTACCTTGTTCCAACCTTTGCTTCCAACTTTAATCTTTAATTAAAGATAGCTAATGCCATACCAATTCCAAAGCCTAATATAAGAGCTTGATCAAATCTAATTATAACCTATCTAATGTGTATTGTGTTACTTTTGTACCTGTTAGGTTCACAATTGCGACATACATCAGTTATTCTTGGATCATCATTATATAATTTGTTTTTAGGATAAGAACTATTTAATGCAATACTAGCTCCCTGACTTCCAATCTTCTTTACTTCTATTGCAGCACCATTTTCGATTATAAAATCAGGTGGATTATTTTGATTTCCTAAATAAGATAAGTAATTGCTATATTCATACTCTTTATCACTCACATCTTCTAACTCAAAGGTATTACAAAATAAATCTTTAATATAATATTCTAATGCATCTCCAACATGATTAACACGATTTTTACTTTGATATACTTCTGAAATACAATTGACTTTAATCTTATCAAGGTTAACTAATGCTTTTAAAATATTAGTCTTCATTTTACCAACTCCTTTAATATAAAAATGAACTCTATAATTAACAATTGTATAATTATAAATAATTTTCCTTTATATTAAAAAAGTTATCAACTATTTTATTAAAATCATAAAGTAATTTTTTCATTACTCTTCCCAACAAGTTTTAAGTCTTGCTTAATTTGCTTAGCTAAAACTTTCGCCATTTTAACTGGAACTGCATTCCCTACCATTTTATATCCATCATTAAGCTTTTCATAAAAAAACTTAAAATCATCTGGAAAAGTCTGTATTCTAGCAGATTCTCTAATCGATAATCGTCTATAATTATCATCTTGAAATTTCCAATTATCTTTTTCTACTTTAACCATTGGTTTAGCCGAAGGATGAATTTTAGCATGACGACCACTAGCTTCTACTGTATATGCTTGTTCATCCCAACCTCTTCTTCTATTTCTTGACATATATCTTGATGAAAAACCACCTATATAGTATTCATGTGCATTAATATCTAATTTTTCACTATTGGTATAATTTTTATCTTTAGCAGGTAAAGGTTCTGGTAAATCACTAATAGCATCACGTAAAGTCTTTCTATCTCTTTGTTTCAAATTATCAAAATTAAATATCAAGTCCAAATCATTTCTATAGCCAACAATAAAAACTCTTTTCCTTGTCTGTGGAACACCATAATCCGCCACATTAATTTTTTTATACTCCACTTTGTAACCGATATCTTCTATTATGCTTAATATCTTTTTAAACTCATCTATATTATTTTTATAGGTAATACCAGATACATTCTCTGCAAAAAAAAACTTCGGCTTTTTATCTCTTAACACCCTAATATATTCATAAAAAAGTTTCCCTCTATTATCATCAATTCCACCTAAAGATCCAGCAATACTCCAAGATTGACAAGGAGGCCCACCTATTATACCATCGGCTTCTGGTATTTCACATGATTCAATATCAACAATTGACCTGATATCTAATTCAGTACCTTTATGATTATATTCATAAGTTTCTTTAATCTTTTCATTATATTCATTTGCCCAAACAACATCAAAATTAGCTTTTTTAAAACCTAAATCTAAACCACCACAACCTGAAAACAAAGAAACAACATCTAATTTAAATTCTTTATTATTAGTCATACTACGCCCCCTACAATTTAATTAGTCTATACAAACTTATATCAAATATTATTAACAATTACAACAGCAATATAATATTCCAGAATCTCTATTTTTTTATTCTCAAATATTCTATCACTTGCTTTTGATTAATCACCACCACTTTACAAGAAAATTGAATAAAAAATGCGACCAATCTCCTTTATATCTTCGACCAAGAAAATATACAAGAAAGGAAATCAGTCGCATGAACATTATATTAAAAAATCAAAGAAGTATCTATTCATTTATCAATATCATCTAGAAGTTTGGTCAAAAGTATGATACAATTATTCATGATTAAATGGATTTTGTACTTGGGGGTACGTACCCATTTAATCAAAGGAGTTTTATTTTTTCAAGAACTTTTTATAAAAAACGATGCAACGCTAATGTCCTTAAATAATCTTTTAATAATTTGCTAAGGTATATGAATCGCTTCACTATTTAAAGCATGTGCAGCCTCCATAATAGATTCAGAAAGAGTAGGATGAGGATGGATTGTTTCTGCTAACTCTTCGCCGATAGCTTCTAAATTAATAGCAAAAGTAGTCTCAGATATTAATTCTGTAGCATGAGGCCCAATAATATGAACACCCAAAATCTCATCAAATTCCTTATCAGTTATTATCTTTACAAAACCATTACTTTCTCCCATTACAGTAGCCTTTCCACTAGCTGCAAATGGAAACTTACCGATCTTTAGATCATATCCTGCTTCTATAGCCTCTTCTTCTGTTAATCCTACTGCTGCAACTTCAGGATGAGTATAAATACATCGAGGTACTGCCTTATAATCAATCTCCTTATTTTCTCCACATATATTTTCTGCAGCAATTAATCCTTCTGCTGTAGCAACATGGGCCAACTGTGGAGAAGCTAGTAAATCCCCAATAGCATAGACACCTTTAATCTCTGTTTCTAAATATTTATTAACTGGAATTTCACCCTGCTCTAACTTTAAATTTAAGGCTTCAATGCCATTAATATTTGGTTTGCGACCTACTGAAATAAGAACCTGAGCAGCTTCTAATTCCTTTTCTTGATCATCAATACTAAATTTTATACTTTTTTCTTCCCCACCATTAATCTCTTTAACTTGGGCATTAGTTTTAATCTTAATTCCTTTTTTCTTAAGTTCTTTCTCTAACTCAAATCCTAATTCTTTATCTTCTCTTGGAATTAGTCTATCCATCATCTCTATAATTGTTACTTCACTACCTAAAGTGGAAAAAACTGAAGCAAACTCAACTCCAATTACTCCCCCTCCGATAATAATCAAGCTATTAGGTATCTCTTTTAATTTAAGTGCTTCCTTACTGGTAATCACATTACTTCCATCAACACCTGGTATAGGAACTGAAGCTGGTTTAGAACCCATTGCTAAAATAATATTTTCTGCTTTAATATTTTTCTTTTCGGATTCAGTTTTAACCTTAATTAGGCCTGGGCTTACAACTTCCCCATATCCATTAATCACCTCTATTTGATTGCTTTTCATTAAATGTCCTATCCCTTGAACTAATTTATTAACAGCATTATCTTTCCATTTCATAACCCCTGCAAAATCAATCTGATAATCTGTAACTTCAACTCCAAATTTTTTACTCTGCTTTATAGTTTCAACTACTTCAGCAGACTTCAAGAGAGCTTTTGTTGGAATACAGCCTCGATTAAGACAAGTTCCACCAAGTTTATCTTCTTCAATTAAGATTACTTTTTTTCCTTTTTGAGCAGCTCGAATAGCAGCTGGATATCCACCAGGACCTCCACCAATGACCACAACATCTACTCTTCTATCAGGCAAAATTACCACTCCTTTACACTATAATAACTAATAATTAATCTCTCTAGTTTCCTACTTTTATCTATACTTGTAATTTAGTTATCTATTTTTTTAAAAACATTATGGGCATGATAGGAACTTCTAACTAATGGTTCTGCATAAACTTCTTTAATTCCTAACTCTAAAGCTTTTTTTCTATAAAGATTAAACTCCTCTGGAGTAACATATCTATCTATATCCAATTGCTTAGTAGTAGGTTGTAAGTATTGTCCTAAGGTTAAAATATCACAATCTACTTTCTTAAGATCATGAAAGACTTTAATAATTTCTTGCTCTGTTTCTCCTAAACCTAATATTAAACTGGTTTTAGTTATTATTTTTGGACTAATCCTTTTTATATTCTTTAAAACATTTAATGAACGATTATAAACTGCTTCAGGACGTGCTTTAGAATATAAGCGAGGTACAGTCTCTAAATTATGTCCTACTACATCAGGCTTAGCTTTTAATATTTTAGTTAATGCTTTTTTATCACCTTGCAGATCAGGAATTAAGACTTCTACTAAAACATCTGAACTATATTCTTTTATTGCCCTTATACTTTCAGCAAATTGCTCAGCTCCATAATCAGCTAAATCATCCCTTGTCACAGAAGTAATAACCACATACTTTAAACCTAATTTTTCTACTGCCTGGGCAAGATTAGTTGGCTCATTAATATCAGGAGTATTTAATTTACCATGTTCAACAGCACAAAACTGGCAGTTTCGAGTACAATTTGGCCCTAAAATTAAAAAGGTAGCTGTATCTTTTTCAAAGCATTCTCCTGCATTGGGACATTTAGCACTTCTACAGATAGTATTAAGTCCTAATGAGTCAAGTAATTTTTTCATAGTCTCTAATTTTTCTTGATCTGGACTCTTAACCTTTAACCAATTTGGAGCTGTAGTCATAATTATCACTCCCATTAATTACTTCCTGCTTTTTAAGTTTAGTAAACTCAAATTCTTGCTTAAATTTTATTAATAATTTTTGAGCTACTTCTTCTAAAATTAAGTCTTTATTTGAGATTTTTTCCATAGAAGTAACCCTTTTATCAGTAATTCCACACGGGATTATATAATCAAAGTAAGAAAGATCAGGGTTTACATTTAAAGCAAAACCATGCATAGTTACCCATTTGCGAGCTGCTATACCGATTGCAGCAATCTTTTCATTAGCAACCCACACTCCAGGTAGACCCTTAATTCTTTCTGCATTAATATCATAATCTGCTAAAAGAGCAATAATAATCTGCTCTATTTTGCGTACATAATAATGTAAATCACGTTTGAAATTATTTAAATCTAAAATTGGATAGCCCACAATTTGACCTGGCCCATGGTAAGTAACATCTCCTCCTCGTTCAATATTTATTACTTCAATATTTAACTTATCTAAAGTTTCTTCATTGATTAATAAATTATTATTACTCCCACTACGACCCATAGTTATGACATGGGGATGTGATGTTAAAAAAAGTGTATCATTAATTTTATCCTGCTTACGTAAAGCAAATAATTCTTTTTGCAATTGATAAGCTTTTTGATAGCTCATATTATATTCTTCAATTAAATTCAACTCCATTTTTATCACCTGCTAAAAGGTATAATTTTTAAATCATCAAAGCAGGATTTTCAATATAACTCTTTAGTGTTTGTAAAAACTCTGCTCCCATTGCACCATCAATTGCTCTATGGTCTAAACCTAAAGTTAAATTCATAACCTTCTTTTCTCTTATTTCCCCTACCTCATTCTTATATAAAATATCTTTTATTGTTCCTACTGCTAAAATTGCAACTTGAGGTGGATTAATTATAGCTGTAAATTCATCAATTCCATACATTCCTAAATTAGTTATAGTAAATGTTCCGCCTTGAAGCTTATCTAAATCTAAATTATCATTTCTACCTTTTTGGGCCAACTCTTTTGTTTGATTAGATAACTCCATTAAATTATATCTTTGAGCCTTCTTAATTACTGGAACAATTAGTCCTTCCTCTACAGCTACTGCTAATCCTAAATTAATATTATCATGAAGATAATAATTATCCTCTTCCCAAGTAGCATTTATATTTGGATGTTGCTTTAAGCTTGTTATTACTGCCTTACTGATAATATCAGTTAGAGAAGGAGCTTGCTCTTGATTTTCTTTAAACTTTTCTCTTAACCTAATAATCTCATCTACTTCAACTTCACTCCTTAAATAAATATGAGGTGCCTTCCAACTTTGGGCTAATCTATTAGCAATAGTTAATCTCATTTGGGATAAATCTTGTTTATTTTTAGTCTCTTCTGCCTTAGTTTCTTCTTCCTTCTTTTCTACCTGAGCTTCTAGATACTTATCAATGTCATCAGAAGTAATTCTTTTGCCTCCAGTTATTTTTGCTACTTCTTCAATTTCTACACCTTTTTCTTTAGCTACTCGTTTGGCCTTAGGGGAAACTTTAATTCTCTTTCTTTTCTTTTTCTCCTTCTTTTTAACTTTCTTTTTTGGAGCTTCTTCCTTTTCTTCTTCCTCTTTACTAGCTTTACTACTTTCATTTTTACTATAATTAACTGCTACCTGCTCAATATCTTCTCCAGCTTCAGCCATAACTGCTACAGCCTCTGTAACAGCTACAGTTGCTCCCTCTTCTTCTATAATTTTAGCCAACTCACCTTCAAAATTAGCCTCAACTTCATTAGTAATCTTCTCTGTCTCTACCTCAAAAATCACTTCTCCTTTAGCTATCTCATCTCCTACTTGCTTATACCACTTAACAATCTTACCTTTTTCCATTGTTAAACCAAGTTTAGGCATCACTATTTCTTGAGCCATCTTCATTCCTCCCATAAACTATTTTATAGATCAAAATACCCTTTCTTTCCTGCTATCTCTAAACTCTCTCGATAATCAATAAACCTAATAGGAGCCTTAGATTCAAGTTTAATTCTCTCAGCCTGATTTAATTTAGCAAATACCCCACCAGCAGCCATTCCAGCACAGGTACCTTCAATCATTAATAGTAATAATAGACTCTAGATCTAGAGCCTATTATTAAATCCACTTAAAGAGAGCTTTTTACAGCAGTAATTATATCTTCAGTACTAGGCAAATAAGCCTGTTCTAATACAGTACTAAATGGAACTGGAGTATCCTCACTACAGACTCTTAAAATTGGTGCTTCTAATGAATATAATCCTTCCTCTGAAATTACGGCTGCTACTTCTGAAGCAAAGGAACCTCTTTTAGTCTCTTCTGTAGCAATTATTGCCCGCCCTGTTTTATCAACAGATGCTAAAATAGTTTCCTTATCTAAAGGAACCAAAGAGCGTGGGTCAATTACTTCTAACTCTATCCCTTCCTTAGCAAGCTGATCTGCTGCTTCTAGAGCTTTCCTAACAAACATACCTGTAGCTATAATTGTAGCATCATCACCTTCTCGCTTAATATCAGCTTTACCTAATGGAATTGTATAATCCTCTTCTGGTACCTCTCCTTTAGTCTCATACAAAACCTTATGTTCAAAGAAGATAACAGGGTTATCATCTCGAATAGCAGATTTAAGCAAGCCTTTAGCATCTGCAGGAGTTGAAGGTAAAACTACTTTTAAACCTGGGATACCAACAACCCAAGATTCATTACATACTGAATGCTGAGCAGCAGCTCCTATTCCACCACCTACAGGAGTTCTAAGTACCATAGGAACCTTGGCCTGCCCACCTGTCATATAACACATCTTAGCTGCCTGATTAAATACTTCATCCATAGCAACTCCCATGAAACTTGCAAACATAAGTTCAGCTATTGGACGACTGCCAGTCATTGCTGCACCTACAGCACCACCAACAATAGCTGTTTCAGTAATTGGGGTATCCCTTACTCTATCTTCTCCAAATCTTTGGACTAAATCTCCTGTTACTCCAAAACAACCACCAAAAACTCCAACATCTTCTCCCATTATAAATACCGAACTATCCTTTTCCATCTCTTCTGCCATTGCTTCCCTTAAAGCTTCAGCATAAGTTAAATTCTTCATTATTCCACCTCCTCAAAATATACGTTATTTGTAACATCATCCGGACTTGGTTCTGCACTCTCTTGAGCAAATTTAGTTGCTTCTTCAACTTTTTCTTTAATCTTATCTTTTATTTGCTTAAACTCTTTTTCAGTAATAATCTCTTCATCTAATAAAAAACTACTAAATTTCTTAATTGGATCCTTCTTCTTCCATTCTTCTAACTCTTCATCATCTCGATAATTAGTTGGATCACCTTCAAAGTGGCCTCTCCAGCGATAAGTTTTACATTCAATTAAACTTGGGCCTCCATTACTTCTGGCCTTTTTTACAGCTTCATTGACTGCTTCATTGACTGCTAATACATCATTTCCATCAATAGTAATTCCAGAAATACCATAACCTACAGCTCTATCAGCTACATCCTTAATATTTTGGCCCTTCCGTCCATCACTTTGATACTGCGGCATTGAAATACCATACATATTATTCTCACAAACAAATACAATAGGTAAGTTCCAAACAGATGCCATATTCAAAGTTTCATGGAAAGTACCTCGATTAGAAGCACCATCCCCAAAGAAACAGACTGTTACTGCATCTGTACCATTAATTTGGCTAGAAATACCAGAACCTGCTGCAATCGGTAGTCCTGCTCCTACTATACCATTGGCCCCTAAGATGCCAAGACTTACATCAGCTATATGCATTGAACCACCTTTACCTCGATTATAACCTGTTACCTTACCAAATATTTCAGCCATCATCTTCTTTACATCTCCACCCTTAGCCAATAAATGTCCATGACCTCGGTGAGTACTTGTAATATAATCATCTTCCTTAAGAGCACTACAAGCACCTACTGCTATAGCTTCCTCTCCCAAATACAAATGTACAAAACCTGGAATTTGACCTTCAGCAAAGTACTGCTGTACTGAACTTTCAAATTCACGAATCTCTAACATCTTTTCTAACATCTCTAACAATTCTTCCTTATTTTCTTTCATTAGCTTTCAACCCCCTTATATTAAATTTAGATTACACATCAATAGAAACTGTAACACTCGCATTAGCTACTACTATAGACTTGTCAGTATCATCAAAATATTCTAACAGTTACCATCCCACCTTTTTTAACCTTAATCTCTTTTTTACCAAAAGGAATTACCTCAAGAACTTTACTACAATCTAATTTATCAGGCTCAGGAATACTGATTAAAATATTAACTATCATTTCTTCTAATTCTCCTGTTTTTGATAAGGTCAATACACCACTAAGACAGGTATTAGAGATAACATCTTTAACTGCTCGACATGCTGCCTTGGTCATATCTTGCCCATGTAAGTCGACTCCAGATCCAATCTGAACTGCATAATCAAGCTCCATTGGCCCTCCCTCCTTTTTACTAAATTAGCTTTCACCCAATATTAATTGCAAGTTCCATACCAAATAATCAGAAAATTATTTATTTTACGTCTAAAACCTATCAGTTCAATAAAAAAAAGAGAATAGCTACTTAAAAGTAACTATCCTCTAATTAGATTCTGATTAACTATAGTGTGTTAGACTGGGACATCTGCTCTATGATTTCTCTAATTGACACACTAACTCAATTTATATTTATTTATCTTTCTATATAAAGTTGACCGACCTATATCTAATAATTGGGCTGCCTGAGAAATATTATTTTCAGTTTTAGCTAAAGCCTCTTTAATAACTCTTCTTTCAACCTCTTCTAATGACATTAAAGGAACCTTATGACCCTCGTTATTTTCAACTATAGACTCATGCTTTAATAATTTTTCTGGTAATTGATTAACCGTAATTTGATTACTATCTTCAGCTAATACTATTCCTCTTTGAATAATATTTTCTAATTCTCTAATATTACCTGACCAATTGTAACTTTGTAATAATTTCAAAGCCTTAGCTGAGATTTTTTTGTCACCCAATTTAGAAGAAAATTTTTGAAGAAAATAGTCAACTAAAAGAGGAATATCTTCTATTCGTTCCCTTAAAGGTGGCAGTTCAATGCTAAAAGTATTTAATCTGAAAAATAAATCTCTTCTAAAGTTCCCCTCTTCTACTTCTTGCTCTAAATCCCTATTACTAGCAGCAACAATATTTACATCAATTGGAATTGCTTTAGAACCTCCAATTCTAACTACCTCTCTTTCCTGTAATACTCGCAATAAACTAGCCTGCATTTGCAGAGACATCTCACTAATCTCATCTAAAAATAATGTTCCTCCATTAGCTAATTCAAATTTACCTGGTCTTCCCTTACTTTGAGCTCCAGTGAAAGCTCCCTCTTCATAACCAAAAAGTTCACTTTCCAATAAACTTTGTGGGATAGCAGCACAATTAATGCTAACAAAAGGGCCTCTACAATGATCACCATAATTATGCATTGACTGAGCAAAAAGTTCTTTTCCAGTCCCACTTTCCCCTAATAATAAAATATTTGAAAAGTTTCTACTTGCCAATCGGGATAATCGCTTTGCCTCTTGTAATGCTAAACTTTCACCAATTATATCCTTAAAAGTAAAGTTAGCTTGAGAACCAACCATTCTATTAACCAGGTTTTGTACAACCTCTAATTTCTTAAAAGTACTCACGACTCCTATTATCTCTCCATTTTGATTAATAATTGGTTGAGCAGTAGAAGTAACACGAATCCTTTTATCCCCTCTACAAATAACTACTTCTTGATCTGTATAACCTTTTCTTTGCTCTAAAACATCAAGAATTTTAACCTCATTACCTAATACTTCTGTAACCTTCTTTCCTTTAAGATCCATCTCTTCTAAGTCAAGAATTCTTTTTGCAGTATTATTTACTTTAACTAAATAGCCTTCTTGATCAATACTTATTAAACCTTCAGAAATAGAATTTAAAACTGTTTGAGAAAATTCATTAGCTACTTGTAATTGATTCTTTTGCTCCTCAATTCTTAAATGATTTTCAATTGCCTTTACTGCTGCTACAACTATTCCCAGTGTATGAGGATGAACCAATTCACAAGGGCCAGACATATCCAAAACCCCTATTAATTCACCTTTTTTATCATGTATAGGAGCAGCAGAACATGTCCATGAATGATGATCTTTACAAAAATGTTCCTCTGCAACCACCTGTAGTGGCTTATCAACCTCTAAGGCTGTACCTATAGCATTAGTCCCTACTTTTTCTTCACTCCAAAAAGCCCCTTTAACAAACCCTAAGTTTTGAGCATTTTCTATAATATTAGGATCTCCAACAACTTCTAAAATAAATCCATTTTTATCAGTTAATACAACAACAAATCCCGATTCTTTCACAAAATTATGAATTTCATACATAAAAGGTTTAGCTATATCAATTAAATTATTACACTTTAATCTGATCTCTTCTAACTGTTTATCACTAATACATGCCCCTTTGCCTTTTAGTGGATCTACTCCATATTCATAACATCTTTTCCAAGAATCAAGAATTATCTCTCGTACACTCTCGGGTTCAAGATCTTTCCCTGCTATAAAATCAGACCAAACATTATAAACTACCGGTTTGAAAGGGGAATTTTCTTCCATCAAAATACCTCCTGTTATCTTACAGTATTTATCATTTAAATTATTATACTATTATTTCTCGATAATAATCAATATTCCCTTTATTATTAGGTTATAATAAATTTTACATTAGTTCATACAGCTTGAAGATTTATTAATCCTTGATAATTTTGCAATAGATAACCATATAAAATCACTATACTTCTTTTTCTCTTTCATCTACCATTCATCTGCAAAACTATCTGCTCCTAAATCAAAGTAACTATTATTTACTTTATGACGTAAATCTGGATTTTCTAAAGCATAGCTTATTATTGCTTCTTCCTCTAAAAGTCTATGAGGACAAGAAGTAGGCAAGGAATAAAACAGCATTTATTCCAAAAAATATTTTTAAATATGCTTCATGGACTTAGAAACATTATAGTTCCTCGAATGGAACTATGATTATTACAATAAAAAATATCCAAAGAACAAGAAATATCTTGTTTAGTTCTAAAATTCAATGATCCTTGCGATCATATGGGATCAAATCCCACCTTCGGCACCATTTAATTAAATAACGAACATAACAACCCCTAAGATCTCTTGTTACTACTGAGGTCTTAGGGGTTTTCTGATTTCTGATATTTTCTTCAAGTTTCCTTCTCGCCGACATTTCGTCAACGAAATAGTCAGCACTATCTAATCTTCCTTCCCTTTTTAATCTAACAAATATCAAATAACCTCTAAACTTTTAATTTGCTTATTTATTACTAATTACTACTTTATTATACCTTATTTTAGTTAGAGTTGAAAAATTATTCAAGCAATTGATATCGTCATGTTTTTGTAAGTTAATATTTAAAAACCTAACTTATATTAACGAACTATTTCTAGTTCTCCTGTATGACCTAAGTAGTCTATCTTAATAACATAGCCATCACTCTTATCAATATTTTCATCACTTAAGATATTTCCCATTGAATAAGAAAAACCAGCTATAACATATCCATAGTCTGAAGAAGGTTTTAGATCATAAAACAAATCAAGATTTCTGTCACCATAAGTATTAGACCACATTTCGTTACCCATTAAATCTGTACGTACGACATATCCATTTCCACTCATATTACCAACAAGTATAAAACCCTCTTTAAAGCCATCATCTATTTTTTCTACTGCTTTAAATGAACTGAAATCGCCAGTATCATAATGTTTAGACCAGTTTATATTGCCCTCTAAATCCACGCTTAGTAAATAAGCAAGATCACTATAACCATAATCCTCACGGTCATATCCCGCTAAAATATAACTATCATCTACTCTTTTTATATCATAAATATTAGCATACTCATTTCCAAAAGTCTTAGACCACACCTCATTGCCATCTAAGTCTGTTTTAAGTAGGTATGCTCCATCTCTTCTTCCTGTTCCAGCTAAGACAAAACCTTCATCGGGTACTTCTTTTACGGTATTAAAAAGACTTTTTTCAATATTATTATAAATTTCTTCCCAAATTTTATTTCCATCCGCATCCATTTTTAACATATAGCCTTTAGCATCCATTTCACCTGCTAATATAAAGTTTCCATCAGATGTGCTTTTTATTGAATAAAAGCAATTATTAACAGAAGAAGGGCCAACAGACTTCTTCCATTCTTTATCTCCTGAAGAATTTATCTTAACAACATAACCGTTCTTCTTCCTATCTTCTTTACTAAGATATCCACTTGGTCTATCCTCACCATAACTTTCAGTATATCCAACTACAATATAGCCGCCATCATTAGTTCTTTCTACTGCTTTAAAGCCTTCATAATGATCAGCACCATATTTTCTACTCCACTCTTTATTTCCTTGGGCATCTATCTTAATGATATAACCATCTGAAACAACATTAGAAGCATAAAAAAGACCATCACTTCTGAAAAATGAATCTGGTCCACCAACTAACAAATAACCGTCATCAGAAGTTTTTTCAATCGCCTGAAATGAAAGATCTTTTTCGGAAACTCCAAAAGCCCTCTCCCAAATATTAAGTCGTTCAAATTTAGCTTTAAAAACCATATCATCTTTAACTTCAACTTGCTGTTCTATCTCTGTTCCCGATAAGTCTCCTGACCACTCTACTAATTTATGGCTATCAGGAATTTCAGCAAAAACTCTTATCTCATCTCCTTGTTCATAAGTATCTTGCTCAGGAGAAATAATTATATCTCCTTCTCCCTTAACTACCGTTTCAATCTCATATCTTTCAACACAAGCAACCAATCCTAACAATAATAAAACTACTCCAATAATTATTATTCTTTTAAAAAACATTTTACTACCTCCTTATGTAATATAAAAATTCTTAACCTTATGAAATAAAAAATTATAATACATTTCAACACTATTTAATATTATATCAAAAATCTAGTCAATGACTCCACCTTCGGCACCATTAAAATTAATCACTAACATAACAACCCCTAAGAACCATTATTACCACTGAGGTTTTAGGGATTTTTTAATTTATTATATTTTACTCAGTATTCCTCTCGCCGACACTATTCAACACGGGATAATACAGATCACTTATTATTACGTAATTAATATTTTAAATTCTTAATATACTTAAAAGAAAAACTAACAACCATTACGATTGTTAGCTTCTAAAATAAAGAATCAACTATCTTATCAATTCCTTTACATATTTTTTTACCAACAGATTTACCTGCTTTATCAAATGGAGTATTAGGAAGGTTTTTCTCTATACCATCAAAAAGATCTGATCCTTTTTTAGCAACTTCCTTCACACCATCTTTCATTAAATCATTTTTATCAGACATAAATTTCATCCCCCATTTCTCTTATTTTTTACCATTTACATATTTATCAAAGTTCTTCTTAGCACCCTTACCAGTAACTACAGCTACTCCTGCTGCAAAAAGACCTACTGCTACCTTACCAGCACCTTTTAAAAACTCTTTTGTACTCTCATCAGCCATAACCATTTTCCTCCTTTCCTGGTAATTAGATCTGTTTCTTATATTATTCTATACAATAACAACCATCTCCTGCTATTTTTTTAATTAATTCAAAACGCCTCTGAGCCAAAATACCCAGAGGTCTTATATTAACCACCATTAATCAAACTAGACAACTCCTCAGCAGCTTCCTGCTGTAAATCAAAGCTTAAATGACTATACCTATCCATTGTCTGCTTAATCGACTTATGACCTAATCTCTCCTGTACTATCTTAGGATTAGCACCTGCCTTCAACATCAAGCTAACCATTTATGCCTTAAATCATGCAACTTAACATCATCTAAGCCAATACTCTTAGCCACCCTCTTAAATCTCCTTGTAACTGTGTTAGGATTGCAATATCGACCATTATCCTCACAAAACACAAGATTAAATCTAGTATTATAATCACTACCTAAACCTAACTTCCTTAGAGTCTAATCTTCTTAAATTAATACATATATCTACATTGATTTACTTACTGTAATCAATTATAATTTAATATAACATAAGTTATTTAGAAAAAGGAGGATAATTAATGGAAAAACAAGAATCTAATTCAGCAAAATCATTAAATGGTAGTGAATTAAACAGAGAGATAAAACAAATATGTCAAAACCTCAAAGATAAAGGATTTATAAATTCTTTTGAAGAGGAACCAAGATATAATTATCCTGGTTATAATTATAGCTCATACCATGGAAAAAGTGGTCAGTTTAGTCCCGACTTTGAAATAGAATTAAATAATGGAGATATTATTGTTATTGACAATACTACTACAATAAGGCATGACAGATTAAAACAAAAATTATGGGATGCTTATGGAGTAAAGGAATATTATAGAAATAAGGGGAAAGAAATAAAATATTATGTAGTAGCTCCTAATGATAATCAACTTGGAAGTAGCCCAAGTAAAACTAAAAAAGAAAAAAGAAATTTAGAAAATAATCGTGAAAAAGTCAGAAGCGATAATGATAGAGAATACTTTTCTACAATAGATGATATTTTACAAATTGAAGACTTAGTTACTTTGATAACAAAGATATAAAAAAAGAGGATGTACGTCCTCTTTTTTTATATCACAATTTCTTTTTTAGTTGTTTTTCCTAATTTTTCTAAAGCTTGATATAAATCTCCCGCTAAAGCTTTTACAAGTAATACAGGAATAGCATCACCTATTTGTTCATACTTATCTTGTGCATCATTACCATGAAATTCTACATAACTCCCTTTAAAAATATACCAGTCAGGAAAAGTTTGTAGTCTAGCAGCCTCTCTTGGAGTTATTTGCCTATGGAAAGTAGGATGAACCATCTCATCTAAGCAATGTGAGGTTACTGTAAATGATGGCTCGTTAGATTTCAATCTTCTATTCCTAGCATTATATAATTTTTTTGGGAACCATTTATTTCTTATCATTTCACGCCCTTCAGAAATTAATCTTTCTCCAGCATTTTTTAATCCTTCTCCTTGTTTTATAAAACTAAATCTAGCTTGAATCCTCTTTCTATGATTCACTGCTTTATGAAAGGTTATTTTTTCTTTATTATAATCAATATGTTCAGGTATATATCCTTCATCTCCACGAATAAATTTCAAGTATTCATAATGTGATTTACTAATTTGCCCTTCCTCAAACATTTTCCTGTAATCAATTTTCTTATAATCTATTTGATCATCACCTTCACCACTAAATATAGGGGGTAAATCATAAAATGCTTCTTCAACAGTTACATATTCTAATCTTTCTTTAGAGTCATTCTTCTGCTCATAATCAAAAAGAGATTTAATATTTTCATCTATGTCATGAGTTTTTTTAGGATAATTAAAAGGATTATCTCCATATTTACTATTACACCCTACTAAAAATATTCTCTCTCGCTTTTGTGGAACTCCATAATCAGCTGCTAATAATTTAACTTTTTGTGGATCTTTACTTGCTAATATATATCTATTTCCTGTTTTCTCATGTTCTTCTTCAAATTTTTTGATTATATATTCAAATTGACCACCTTTTTTCCCATTCCTTTTTTTACTTAAAAGCCCAATCACATTCTCAAAGAACAAAAATTTACTTTCAACACAATGAGCTATTCTCAACATATTAGAAAATAAATCATTTCTTTCATCATCTTCTTTTCTATCGCCAGCTAAAGAAAAGCTCTCACACGGCGGGCCACCTGCTACTACGTCAACTTTATTAGTATTGAACTTTTTCAATAGAATTTCTAAAATAATCTCATTAGTAACCTGTCTAATATCTCCATGAATTAAGCATGTCCTATCATCATCAGCTAAAACCTTCTCTAACTTTCCTTTATTTTCTAATAATTCTTCAATTTTCAAAATTTCAGCATTATGATTTGCTGCATAAGTTTCAACTGTATTATCCTCAAATTCTACTGCTATCAACGGTTTGAAATTAGCATTTTTAAATCCTGTACATAATCCACCTGGTCCAGAAAACAAATCTAAATAAGTGTAGGTTTTCATCCAAACCCTCCTAATTTTTTAATCAAATAATTATTTTCTTCTAAAGTATCATATACCCCAGATTAACCTCTTTAAAATCAATTTCTGTTTTTTACCTGCTTCTTATTTCTAACTAAACTTATAATAACCATAATCAATTATATCAATAACAAATCAAACTTACAAATCTGAAAAATTATTTACTAGAAAAATAATCATTTTTAGTTTAGCTTTAAAATCAGTCAAAAACTGTTAACAATTTTCGCCGCCCACTTGCCGCCAAAAAATCTAGAACTGATAAATATAATTCAATATAGACGTCCTATGTCAAGTAAAAATTTGGAACTTAATTTTAGGGTATAGTTTCCCCAAGGTCAATTTTTGAAATTTGAAAACAAATACAAATAAAACTTAAAATTAGTAAAGGTTTTAGGTTGAATTAGACAGC
>NZ_JALKBX010000014.1 GCF_023227745.1 Natroniella acetigena
TTTTAGCCCTCTCGCAACTGATTTTGAAGTTTATTGGTTGCAGATTTTAATTTTAAAAGTGAAACTATATATCAATATAATGTAAATCGCAAATTGATTTTAATGATTGGCTTACTCTGATATTAATCTTGAGCTTAAACCTTCCCTTTTTTTTACAATCATACTTGTTGAAAAGAGTTAATAAATATTAGTAAGAATGTGAGGGGAGGAAGTTATGATTTTGTGGAGACGGTCTATAATTAGTTGGTTATTTCTCTGTTTATTAATTTTTTTGATATCTCAATCTGTTTTAGCTGTTGAAGTTCCTGATTTTAATCTTGAATCTGAATCTGCAGTTTTAATGGATGCTAGATCAGGTAGGATACTTTATGAAAAGAATCCCCATCAGCAGAAGCCACCAGCAAGTATTACTAAGATTATGACTATGTTATTAACAATGGAAGCTATAGAAGAAGGGAGAGCACAATTAACAGATAAAGTTCCAACAAGTGAACATGCAGCAGAAATGGGAGGTTCACAGATTTGGTTAGAGCCAGGAGAAGAGATGACTTTAAAAGAAATGTTGAAAGCAATAGCTATTGTGTCTGCTAATGATGCGTGTGTAGCTGTAGCAGAGTATTTGTATGGAACAGAGGAAGAATTTGTTAGAGCAATGAATGAAAAAGCTGAGGAGTTAGGAATGGAAAATACTTATTTTAAGAATACAAATGGTCTACCTATTACTGAGGAGGGGGAAGAAGGTAATTATACAACTGCTTATGATATTGCTCTAATGTCTAGGGAGCTATTAAAGTATCCACAGATTTTAGAATATACATCCACTTGGATAGATCATTTGCGGGATGGAGATTCTTTTTTGCGTAATACAAATGATTTAGTGAGATTTTATGAGGGAGCAGATGGGCTTAAAACAGGATATACAGTGGAAGCAGGGTTTTGTTTATCGGCTACTGCTAGTCAAAGAGGAATGAGATTTATTACTGTAGTGATGAATGCTCCTAATTCAAAGGTTCGATTTGGAGAAACGAGAGAACTCTTATCTTATGCCTTTAATATTCATCAAGCAATTGATATTATAGAAAAAGGAGTAGAAGTAAGTCAAGTCGATGTATTTAAAGGAAAGAGTGAACGGGTGACTGCTATTGCAGCTGAAGATTTGACGGTTTCTGTAATTAAAGGTGAGGAAAGTGAAGTTAAAAAGCAAATTTGGCTTGATCAAGAAGTTATTGCTCCGATTAACGCAGGAGACGATATAGGAGAAATTATAGTTATCAAGAATGGAGAGCAGATAGGTCAGGTTGATTTGGTAGCTGCAGAAGAAGTGGATCAAGCTAATTTATTCGAATTAATAACTTTATTGCTTAAGAAATTTATTAGTAATTTAATTAATTATTCTTAAATTTAATTGGTGACAGTAATTCTTTTAAACTAGAAAGGATTCAGTAAAAAGTTAAGAATAATTTATTTAAGCTAAGTTGCCAATTGGCAACTTTGTCTTTTTAACGAATAAAAAGCGAATACTAGCAGGAAAAAAATGGTTTATATCTAAATGTTATGTAAAAGGGGCAAAGGAGGAGAAGAAGAATGGAGGTAAATTGTAGACAGTTGACTAATAATCTGTTTATTGAATTAGAAGGAGAGTTTGATCTTCATACAGCAGATTATTTTAGTACAGAGATAAGTAATCAATTAACTACTGAAATTGATAATTTAATTCTAGATTTAGATGGAATTGAGTTTATTGATAGTTCAGGATTAGGAGCAATTTTAGGAGTTTATAAGAAGATTAATCAAAAAGGAGGTAATATAGGAGCTATAAATATTACGCCACAGGTAGAAAGGATCTTTGAGGTCTCTGGGCTTTTAAAAATTATCGATATCTACTCTTCAAAACAGGAGGTATTGGACAAAATTTAAAGGGGGAACAGTTATGGAAAATCAGGTTGAGTTAATTATTGATAGTAGATCTAGTAATGTAGGATTAGCCAGAGTAACAGCAGCGTCATTTGCTTCCCAATTAAATTTTACATTAGCAGAAATTGAAGAAATCAAAGTGGCAATTTCAGAAGCGGTATCGAATGCTATCATTCATGCCTACCAGGATCAAGTAGGTAAAGTAAAGATGAAGTTGAGAATTTATGAAGGGCAGTTAGAAATAATTATTAAGGATGAAGGGCAGGGGATTGAAGATATAGAGCAAGCCTGTCAGTCTTCTTATACAACAACTGATAGAATGGGATTAGGGTTAGCTTTTATTGAATCGTTTATGGACAAGTTTGAGTTGAAATCAAAGTTGGGTGTGGGAACTGAATTAAGAATGGTTAAAGTTCCTGCTCAAGAAAAACAACAGGTTAATTAGGGGTAGAGAAATGGAAGGATTAGCAAACATTAATCTTAAAGAGCATAAACTTTTGTCTCAAAAGGAGACGAAGAAGTTATTAGCTGAAAGTCAACAAGGGAATCGACAGGCAAAAGACAAATTAGTTAAACATAACTTAAGGTTGGTCTTAAAGGTTGTTCATCGTTTTAAAAATGCTGTTTATTCATTAGAGGATATCTTTCAGATAGGAACTATAGGATTAATCAAAGCTATTGAACGCTTTGATTTGAGTAAAGAGGTGCATTTTTCTACTTATGCTGTGCCATTAATCATTGGAGAAATAAAAGTTTTTTTAAGGGATAATGATCGAATGAAGATAAGTCGCAATTTAAAGGAGAAAGCAAGTAAGATCAAGCAGATTAAAGAAGAGATGAAGGGTAAGTTGAAACGTGAACCTACAATTAAAGAGTTAAGCCAACGACTTGATTTAGCCCCAGAAGAGATAATTAGAGCTTTAGAAGCAGTTCAAGAACCTACTTCGTTATATGCTAGAGTTTATGACTGTGGTGATAGGGCTGGGAGATTAGAGTTGATTGATCAATTAGCTGATTCTAATGATGAGTATGAGGTAAGTTTGAATAAATTATTTATCAAACAGATTTTAGAAAAAATTGATCAAAGAGCAAGAGAGATAATCAAGTTAAGATATTTTGCTAATCAGACTCAGAGTCAAATTGCTGAAAAATTAGGGATTTCCCAAGCTCATGTTTCTAGATTAGAAAAGAGAATATTGGCTTTAATTAAGAAAGAGCTGGAAAAAAAGGACAGGTGTTGAACACCTGTCCTTTTTGCATTAAATTTTATTAAATTGTGTATAATAAGTTGTAGAAACGAGACTTATTAAGAGAGGTGAATATAGCTATGATTGATCTTGATTTGAATAAAATACTATTGATAATAGCTTTTAGTGTGGTCGTAATCTTAGTTACTTTATATTTTTGGGGTAGTTTTTTTATGAATGATGAAATTTCATCTAGAGCTAGAAAAGTTGATGGAACTCAACTTAATCTGGAAGTGAGAAGTGAGATTAATGATTGGTAAATTCGAGATATTTTTGCGGGTTAAAAGGGTGGTCAAGGCAAAACCCAATCAAAAGTTATTGGTGGGAAATTTAGCAGAGGTTATTACTGCTGAAGATAAGCAAGAAGAGTTAGAAAAAGTATATGTTAAAGAGGTAACTAAAGAAACTGGTCAGTCAATGATTATCACAGCTTTAGAAATTATTCGAGCTATTAAGGGCCAATTTCCTGAAGCAACGATTGAACATTTAGGGGAAGCTGATGTAATTGTTGATATTAATAAAGGCTCTAAAAATAAGAAAAATCAGGACAAGCCTTCTAAGCTATATATTGCTGCAGTCAGTGTCGTTTTATTTTTAGGTTCAGGAATGGCTATTATGAATTTTCATGCTGATGTTAATATGGTAGCTGTTCATCAACAATTATATCAACTAATTATGGGTAGGTTTGAGGAGAATCCACTCTTATTGCAGATTCCTTATTCAATTGGGATAGCTTGTGGGATGATAGTCTTTTTTAATTACATCTATAAATATAAATTGGATGATGATCCTAGCCCTTTAGAGATGGAGATGTATCTTTATGAAAATAAGGTGAATCAATTCTCCTTGAATCAAAAGACAAAAGAAGCAAAAAAAGGGGGGAGTAATAATTAAATGTTAGGTGGTGACTGAGTGAGGGCTTTTATCTTAATTCTGACCGGTTTTGCAGGAGGAGTTGTGGTAGGAACAGCTTTGGTTGCTTTCTTATTAGTTTTAGATGTTATCCCCCGCTTGATTCAAGTCAGTGATTCAAAAGAATATATTAAGTTGTATCAAGTATTAGTGATAGTTGGCCCTTTACTTGCTACGAAATTTCAATTTTATAAGTGGAAGTTACCTTCTATTAATATAATTAATACTGTTTTGGTGATTATGATGGGGTTTATATTTGGAATTTTTATTGGATTATTAGCAGGAGCGTTAACAGAGGTTTTAAAAGTACTACCTATTTTAAGTAGGAGATTGGGTTTGCAAAGCTACTTGGGTGAGCTATTAGCTATTATAATTTTAGGCAAGGCAATTGGTTCACTAATTTATTGGCTATTTCCTACTTTATGGCCACCTTGATCATTAAAAAAAGAGTAAAACTAGGAGGATTATTATGAGTCAGATCGATAAAACACAAGAAGAATATAATAAATTGGTTAAGAAATATCAACCTTCTGATTCTAAAGTTAAAAATTTCTTCAGTGCTTATCTAGTTGGAGGGTTGATCTGTTTAATAGGTCAGATCATAATTGAGTTATTAGTTGGTACAGGTTTAGAGTTAACTGATGCAGCTTCTTATACTGGGTTAATCTTAATTTTAGTTGGTGCTGTTTTAACTGGATTTGGTGTTTACGATGAACTAGCTCAGTTTGCTGGAGGAGGGACGATTATTCCTATTACGGGGTTTGCTAATGCAATTGTAGCTCCGGCTATGGAGTATAGGCAGGAAGGATATATTTTAGGGTTAGGAAAACAGATTTATTCAGTTGCTGGGCCAGTTATAACTTATGGAATCTTATCAGCATTTTTAATTGGGGTTATTAAACTATTACTAGGATAGCGGGGTGAAAAAAATGAAAAAGTTAGGTCAACAGACAGTAAAGTTTATCGATCCTCCTCAAGTTATTTCTTCAGCTTCTATAGTAGGTAAGAAAGAGGAGGCTGGGCCCTTAGGAGAGTATTTTGATGAAGTAATCAGCGATGGATATAATAATCAAAAAACCTGGGAGCAAGCCCAGATAAAGATGACAGAGGATGTATTGAATCTTGTTTTAGAAAAGGTAAAACTTTCTAAAGATCAAATCGATTGTTTATTAGCAGGAGATTTATTAGATCAGACTATAGCCTCTAATTTTGTTGCTCGAAAATTTCCAGTTTCATATTTAGGTCTGTTTGGTGCTTGTTCTACAATGGCTCAGTCATTAGCAGTAGGTGGAATGATGGTCAGTGGTGGAGCAGCTAATCAAGTTGTTTCTTTTACTTCCAGTCATTATCAAGCGACTGAAAGGCAGTTTAGAACGCCTAATGAATATGGGGATAAGTATCCCCCTTATAAACAATGGACTGTAACTGGAACAGGAGCCATGATCTTAAGTAATCAACAAGGAGGAGTCCAAATTCCCTCAGCAACATTAGGAAAGATTATTGATTTAGGGGTAAAGGATCCTAATGATATGGGCTCGGCTATGGCTCCAGCTGCTGCAGATACCATTATCCAACACTTAGAAGATACGGGTCGTGATCCTAGCTATTATGACTTAATTGTAACTGGTGATCTAGGTGAAGTTGGAAAGAGTTTACTTTTAGAATTGTTATTAGAAAAGGGTTGTTCAATTCAAGATAATTATGATGATTGTGGAGTAATGATTTATAATTCAAATCAAAAGGCAGGGGCAGGAGGAAGTGGTTGTGGTTGTTCTGCTGTAGTAACTGCTTCTTATTTATTACCACAGATAATGTATGGAAATTTCAATAAAGTTTTAGTTTTAGGAACTGGGGCATTATTGAGTCCTTTAACTTTTTTGCAAGGAGAGACGATCCCCTGTATTGCTCATGCAGTAGTATTAGAGAAGACAGGGCAGTTAACTCCAGGAATAGGCAGACCAAGTATTAGAAGTAAGTTAGCCAATAAAGTAGAAAATTTATCTGGAAATGAGGGATAAAAATGAGTCTATATATCATGGCCTTTTTAGTTGGAGGGTTAATTTGTGCGTTAGGGCAACTGTTTTTAGACTTTACTAACTATACTCCAGCTCATCTATTGGTTGGTGTTGTTGTTACTGGTGCAATTTTATCTGGATTAGGTCTTTATGAGCCTTTAATAGATATAGCTGGAGCAGGGGCTACTGTACCCGTAATGAACTTTGGACATATTTTGACCAGTGGAGTTTTAATGGAAGTAGAACGGGATGGTTTTTTAGGATTGTTTGCTGGGGTATTAGAACAAGGAAGTATTGGGATTACTGCTTCAATAATCATTGGTTTCTTAACTGCTGCTATCTTTAAACCCAAGGAATAAATGTATATTATTGCTTCAAAATAAATACAATAAGGGAGAAGGATAATGAAAGCAAAAGAGGTTATAATGGTTACAGATGGAGATAAGACAGCTCGGAAAGCAGTTGAAAAAGCTAGCCAAAATTTAGGTTTAGAAGTCATTACAAAATCAGCAGGTAATCCAACACCTTGTTCAGGGGCTGAATTAGTACAGGAGATTAATAACTGTTCTGGAGAATTAGTTGTAGTTATGTTTGATGATCAGGGCGATTTGAATTGTGGACGAGGAGAAACGGCGATGAAAGTAGTAGCTGAATCTGACAATATTGATGTATTAGGAGTAGTAGCTGTAGCTTCCAAGGCTAAGGAAGTGGAAGGGGTTCAACCGACCTGTTCAATTACTCAAGAAGGTGAGCTTGTAGAGCTACCTGTAGATAAATCCGGAAAAAAAGAAGAGGCAAATCATACTATATTAGAAGGGGATACTGTTGACGTAATCAATGAATTTGAAGATGTAATAGTTGTTGGTATAGGAGACTTGGGAAAGATGGAGGGTAAGGATAATTGCCATTTAGGAGCTCCAATAACTACCAAGGCAATTAAGGAGATACTCAAGAGGAGTGGAAGAGATGATGGACTTAAATAAGAAATTAGCTCAAAATATAAAGGTGATAGAAGATAGGTTTGATGGAGATAAAACCTTTGATTTTACTATTAGAGAATTTAAGATTGGAGATAAAGATGCTGCTTTAGCCTTTATTCAAGGGTTTAATAAGGATGAAGTAGTAAATCAAATTTTAGCTTATTTAATGTATGCTAAGAGACAAGACTTAAGTGTTGATGCAATTAAAAAAGTAATAGAAACTAGACTACCAGTGGCAGAAGCTGATGTTGTAGAGACGGTAGATGACGTGGTACTAGAGACCTTATCTGGGCCACAAGTGCTTTTAATTGATGGAGAAGATAAGGCAATTGTTATTGATGCTAGGACTTGGGAAGCTAGAGGGCCAGAAGAGCCTGAATTGGAAAAAGCAACTCGTGGTTCTGAAGATGGTTTTGTAGAGACGATGATGTTTAACGTTCAATTAATTAGAAGAAGAATTCGTGATGCTAGCTTACGAGTAGAGGCTTTACAAGCGGGAAAGAAAGCTAATAGTGATCTTTCAGTTATTTATATGAAAGATTATGCTGATTTAGAATTGGTTGAAGAGGTAAAGGAAAGGATTAATGAGATTGATGTAGATGGTTTGCCGCTAGCTGATCGGACAATTGAAGATTATCTAACTAGAGATACGTTAAACCCACTACCTAAAGTGAGATATACCAACCGTCCTGATATAGCAGCCGCCCATATCTTGGAAGGTAAGATCTGTGTAGTGGTTGATAATTCGCCGACGGTATTGATTTTACCATCAACCTTCTTTGATCAGACACAGAATTTAGAGGAGTATCGTCAATCACCTGTTCCTGGTACTTACTTCAATTTGTTAAGATTAGTAGCAGTAGTTATTGGATTGGTCTTACCACCTTTATGGTTATTAATAGCTTATGGGCCAGCATGGTTACCTGAGGCACTAGAATTTATTGGTCCTAAGGATCCAGGGACAGTGCCTTTAGGTTGGCAATTTGTGATAGCTACTGTAGGAATTGATTTAATCAGAATTGCCTCGATTCAGACACCGACTGCGTTAGCTACTTCACTCAGTTTAATTGCCGCTTTGATCTTAGGTGAGTTTTCTGTGGAAACAGGACTATTTGATCCAGAAACAATTCTTTATTTAGCAATTGGTGCGATCAGTAATTTTGCTTTACCTGGATATGAGTTATCTTTGACCTTATCATTGATGCGCTTTGGATTAATTCTTTTAGTTGTTTTTCTAAGAGCACCTGGATTGATTGCAGGACTGATTTTGATCTTCTTGTTATTTGTTTTGAGTAAGTCATTTGGAACCCCTTATTTGTGGCCATTGATTCCATTTGATTGGAGTGCCTTAAAGACTTATCTCTTTAGACAATCAATCTTATCTTTAAAAGATAGAAGACGAAAAGTACCAGGAGCAAAGGACTTTGAATAATTATAATAAAGGAGAGATTCGATGAACAAAAGAGTAGGAATACCACAAGCTTTATTTTATCATAGATATTCTCCTGCTTGGAAAGCTTTTTTTACTGAGTTAGATTGTAAAGTGGTAGAGTCGGGTCAATCTAATAAAGAAGTAATTGATGCTGGAGTCAAATTGGCCCCTGATGAGGCCTGTTTACCTGTTAAGTTATTTTTGGGACATGTTAAGAAACTGCAAAATCAAGTTGATTACTTATTTATCCCTCGGGTGGTCAGCATAGAAAATAAGGAGTATATCTGTCCTAAGTTTATGGGGTTGCCAGATATGGTTAGGTATAGTATCAATGATCTACCACCTATTATTGATACGACTATTGACTTGAAAACTAAAAAGAGTAATTTAGTAAAATCTGTTTTAGAGGTTGGAGAAGTTTTAGATAAAGGTTATTGGCAAGTCAGCAAGGCCTGTTGGAAAGGGTGGAGAGCATTAAAGAAACATCGCGAGCGATTAAGAGAAGCTAAAGATGATGATGCTCAATATAAGATTGCTATCTTAGGTCATGAGTATATCATTTATGATTCTCATATAAGTATGAATCTGGTTGAAAAGTTAAAGGAGATGGGAGTCGAGGTTGTTACTCCAGAGATGTTGACTCCTCAAGCTATGAGAGTAGGTTTATCAAATTTATCTAAGGATATGTTTTGGACATTGGGTAAAAAGATGATGGGAGCAGCTCATTATTTCTTTTCTAATCAAGAGATTGATGGAATTATTCAACTAACTGCTTTTGGATGTGGACCAGACTCATTAGTTGGTGAAATGATAGAACGAGAAGCTAAGAAAAGAGATGGTCAAGCATTTATGACTCTTAACTTGGATGAACATACGGGAGAAGCAGGATTGGTTACTAGGTTAGAAGCATTTGTAGATATGATTCAATGGGAAGGTGTTTAAAGCAAAGATTATTGTAAAGCTATTGGATAGAGAGAAGAAGGGAGTGTAAATTCTATGAAAGTAACTTTTCCCCATATGGGAACGATGTCAATTCCAGTTAAGAGTATGCTTAAAGAGTTGGGATTAGAAGTTGTTGTACCACCTCCAATTACGAAAAAGACATTAGATCTAGGTGTTAAACATTCTCCAGAATTTGCTTGCTTACCTTTAAAAATGAATGTAGGTAATTATATAGAAGCTTTAGAGCAAGGGGCAGATACGATTCTAATGGGTGGGGGAGTTGGCCCGTGCCGCTTTGGATATTATGGAGAAGTGCAAGAAGAAATTTTAGAGGATTTAGGTTATGATTTTGAAATGATAATTTTAGAACCGTTACAGGGAGATTGGAAAGAGTTATTCAAAACTATAAAATTATTAGTTGGTAATATAGCAATTACTAAGATTAAAAGTGCCTGGCAGAAAGGATGGGCCAAAGCTAAAGCGGTTGATCAGCTCAATCGGATTGCTAATCAAACTAGGTCTTACTTAATTAATCGTTATCGAGCAAGTGAAGTTTATGAAAGAGGACTTAAGTTAATTCGTCAAGCAGAGACAATTGAAGAAGTTGAAACTAAAGTAGGTTTAATTGAAGAAGAGTTTAATAATTTAGAACGGGATGAGGATTTTGAGCCTTTAAAAGTAGGACTAGTAGGTGAAATTTATGTAGTTCTGGAGCCATTTACTAATCTACAGATTGAAAAAAAGTTAGGGGAGAAGGGGGTTTTAGTTGATAAATCAATCTATTTAACTGATTGGATGGAAGGACATCTCTTCCCTAGTTTTTTAAAGCGAGATCAAGAAGGGAAGAAAGTAAAAGAAGTAGCTCAGCCTTATCTTAATCATTTTGTAGGAGGGCATGGATTAGAATCGGTAGGAGAGACGGTCTTATATTCTCAGAAAGGCTATGATGGTGTGGTGCAGCTCTTTCCTTTTACTTGTATGCCAGAGATTATAGCAGAAAGTATTCTACCTACGGTTAGTAGAGATCTAAATATACCGGTTTTATCTTTAACAATGGATGAACATACCGGAGAAGCAGGATATGTTACTCGATTAGAAGCCTTTATAGATTTATTAGAAAGAAAAAGTAGGAAGGAGAAGGTAATATGAAAGGTTACATGGGGGTTGATGTAGGATCGGTTAGTACTAATATTGCTATAATCAATGAAGAACAAGAGGTAATAGAAAAGCTTTATTTAAGAACTGAAGGTCAACCGATTAAAGCAATTAAAAAAGGGTTAATGGAGATTAAAGATAGGGTTGATTGTGAAATTTCGGGAGTAGGAACAACAGGGAGTGCTCGACAGTTGGCTGGAGTGATAATTGGTGCTGATACTGTAAAAAATGAGATTACAGCCCATGCAGTAGCTGCTTCAACAGTTGTACCTGGAGTACAGACGGTATTAGAGATTGGCGGCCAAGATTCTAAAATAATAGTTTTAAGGGATGGTGTAGTAGTAGATTTTGGCATGAATACTGTCTGTGCAGCTGGAACAGGTTCTTTTTTAGATCAGCAAGCGAGTCGTTTAAATATTTCAATTGAAGAATTTGGCGGATTGGCCTTACAAGCTAATGCTCCAGTCAGGATAGCAGGTCGTTGTTCAGTTTTTGCAGAATCTGATATGATACACAAACAGCAGCTAGGACATAATGTGGAAGATATTATAGCAGGACTATCTGAGGCATTAGTTAAAAATTATTTAAATAATGTTGCACAGGGCAAGGAGATTTTAGGGCCAATCGTCTTTCAAGGTGGAGTAGCGGCTAATGAGGGAATTAAGGTTGCTTTTGAGGAAGAATTAGGATTAGAAGTAGTAGTTCCTGAGTATTATGATGTGATGGGAGCGATAGGTTCAGCAGTGTTGGCCCAGGAGGCAGTTAATGAAAAAGGAAGAACAGATTTTAAAGGGTTTAATACAACAGATTTTAATTATCATGCTTCTAGTTTTGAATGTGAGGGCTGTCCTAATTCTTGTGAAGTAATCAATATTCATCAAGGTGATGAAGTAATTGCTCGTTGGGGTTCTAAATGTCCTAAATGGGAAGCGGTATAAAACCCTTTGAAAGTGATACTTAATTACAATATTGTGGCACTTTTGTGCCACAGGAATCAGGAATTTGAAATAAGGAATCAGTAAAAAAATTCTGTAGGGGCAGGTCTCTGTGCCTGCCCCTGTTAAACCACGGGCGACCCTACACAGAATCATGGCTTCGTAAGAATAATACGGATGAAAAGTTACGCTTTATCTCATTTTGATATTGTTAATTAGCCTCAAATATGTTTTAATTAATTATAGAGACTTTTAATTAGAGGTGAGGCTAAATGATAAAAAAAGAGGAATACTTAGCCATGTTAGCTGGAATAATTGCAGCATTTATTTTTGGATTTTCTTTTATGTTTACTAAGGAAGCTCTAGAGTTAATGAGTCCGTTTCAATTATTAGGCTTTAGATTTACTTGTGCTGTCATATTATTAACTATATTGAAGTTAATGAATATAATTGAAATAAATTTTACTAATAAAAACCTACATAGTTTATTTTTACTAGTTTTATTCCAACCTGTAACATATTTTTTATCTAAAACATTCAAAGAAAACTCCATCTAAATCTGTGATTTAGGTGGGGATGAATTTGGATAATATTTATAAGGTTAAATACCTTCAAATATTTAAATCAATATGATATAATACTAGTTACAAGGTTGCAAAAAATAGTAATGCTAACCTACAACTTAGGTTCAGCCCCTTGTAGTGGAACATTGACAGGCTTTGCCTGTAAATCGTAAAAGTGAATATATGGAGTTGCAAACACTAATCCTTGTTTGTGTAAAATATTCAAGGTATCGTAAGGATTAATGGTATTCCTGAAAGACTAATATAGTCTAGTAAGGATATTGGGTTTGTGGACAGCCCCTAGTGAATAAGGTAATCTACACTTGTAGAGGAAACTTAAAATACAAACTTCACTTAAAGCTACTAGTAACCTATACCTATATGGTATTTGTGAAGTATAGCGAAGCTCCATCTAAATCTTATTTTTGATTTAGATGGAGAGGTTCACTATTCTGTCAGTAATAGGAGTTGTGTTTATTATTTTGATGGCTGGCAGTGGAGAGATGGAAACTAGGTTAACAGGTATATTTTTATTATTAGGAGCAGTATTAGCAGGAGGAATCTATAATATTTTATCTAGAAAGTCTTCTTTACAGTTTAAACCAGTAGAGATAACTTATGTTATGATGGTGGTTGGTGCTATAGTATTTAATGGAGTAGCAATTATTCAACATTTATTAGCTGGTGAGTTAACTACTTATTTTTTTCCTTTAATGAAAATTGAAACTATAATAGCCATTATTTACCTTGGGATTTTATCTTCTGTAGTGGCTTTCTTTATGTTGATTTTATGTTATCTAAGATTGAGGCTTCCCGTTCGGCGGTATTTACTAATCTTACTCCTATTGTAGCAGTAATTGCAGGAGTAGTTTTTAGAGATGAGCCTTTTTACTGGTTTCAAGCTGTAGGAGGAGTGATGATTTTAATTGGAGTGTGGGGAACAAATTACTTTTCTCAAGGCGACAAAGTAAAGAATTCCCAAATGAATCTTGATGATTCTGTTGAGCTTTAAAATTATAAGTTTAGTGTTACAGAGTTGACAAGGTTAAATAATTATGTTATTCTATCTTAAAATTAATAAAAATAAGATAGAGGTGCAGTGCTTAAGAGTGATTTTTAGCTGCTAATTTGCTGAAACTGAAAGGGAGGGCTGCCGAAATTCTAAGTTTTTGAGATTAGGGTTGAGGTTATTTATGGTTATAGAATTTGCACGTAAAACCCGATGGGCTTGCCCTCGAGATGTAAGTGCTATTTTAAAAAAATATGATATACTACTAATAAGTTAAGGTAAATCTAAAAACTGAATATATGGAGATTCATGGTTTTAAAATTCAAAAACCATTCATGTAGAAAGCACTGCAATAGGAATTGAAGCGATAACCAAGCTCCTCTATTGCGAATTTATTACGAAGTGTCTGTTAAGACACGTAGGTAAAATATTCAAGGTATCAGAATTCCTTAATCGTCAGTCTACAAGTCTAAAAAGCAAGACTTTTCGTGAAATACATAAAAATCATATCTACCGTAGGGCGTACGGGATTCTAAGCCTCTGGAGAAACTGTAAGACCTAATTTCTTACTTAACACTTGATGTTAAGCAGAAATAGGCTTGTTTCTAGGAATGAGGAATCCACGTGAGCTTGCTCCGTGGAGCGTCAAGAGGTTGTCTCATAACTTTTTTGATTTAATTAATATAATAATAGTTTATAATGAGAGTAGAGAGAAAGGAGTAAGTTGATGCAATTACAAGGAACAATGGAAATTAATGAGCAAGGTGAGTTAGAAATTGCAGGACATAGTTTGGTTGATATTGCTAAAGAATATGAGACTCCTTTATATATTTTAGATGAGCCTGAAATTAGAAAGAACTGTCGAGCTTATCGGCAAGCTTTCGAGAAGTGGTATCCAAATTCTGAAACGATTTATGCTGGTAAGGCCTTTATGTCTTTAAGTATGACAAGAATTATTGACCAAGAAGGCTTAGGGTTAGATGTTGTTTCTGGAGGAGAGTTATATACAGCTTTAGAGGCTGATTTTCCTGCAGAAAAGATTTATTTTCATGGGAATAATAAGACACCTGCTGAAATTGAGATGGCTTTAGAGGCTGAAATTGGTTACTTTATTGTAGATAATAATTATGAACTTGAGTTGTTAAATAATCTAGCTGCTGAAAATGATAAGCAGGTTGATATTCTATTACGAGTTACGCCAGGAATTGAAGCTCACACTCATAGTTATATTCAGACTGGACAGACTGATTCTAAATTTGGATTAGGAATTCAAAATGGATTAGCGTTAGTTGGAATTAAACAGGCTCAGAAATTAACAAACTTAAATATAGTAGGAATTCATTGCCATATTGGATCCCAAATATTCAAATTAGAATCTTTTGCTAAAGCAGTCGATATCATGTTAGAATTTATGGAAGATGTTAAGGATGAGACTGGTATTATTTTAGAACAGTTGAATTTAGGAGGGGGCATCGGGATTCCTTATACTGAAGAGGAAGAGAAGCCTGATATTGAAAAATATGCTGAGCTTGTTACTAAGGCAATTAAGAAAAAATGTGATGAGTTAGAAATTCCGCTACCTAAAGTAATTAATGAGCCAGGTCGTTCAATTGTAGGGACTGCTGGTTCTACCCTGTATCGAGTTGGTTCGATTAAAGAAATACCCGAAATTAGAACATATGTAGCAGTGGATGGAGGGATGTCTGATAATATCAGACCTGCTTTATATGAGGCTGAGTATGAAGCATGTTTAGTTACAAAGGTTGAGCAACCTTTGATTAAAGAAGTTACAATTACAGGGAAATGTTGTGAATCAGGAGATATTTTAATTAGAGAGATTGAATTACCTAAAGTAGAAGAAGATGATTTATTATTGATCTCTTGTACAGGGGCTTATGGTTATTCAATGAGTAATAATTATAATGGTTTGACTAGACCAGGTATGATCTTGGTTAATGAGGAGCAAATTGATCTGATTATTGAACCAGAAAGTTATCAAGATCTGATAGCTAATGATAAAATACCAGCTAGACTAGAGAAATAATTTTTGAAATTGAGTTTAAGGACGTACAATTTAAATTGTACGTCCTTATTTTTGATTATTAATTGTAAATCAAGCTTTACCTATGGTATAATAACAACCGACTTGAATGAAGGGAGGGGTAAAATGGAGATTATAATTAGTCATCAACGGACTGATTTTGATGGTTTAGCAGCAATGGTGGCTGCTCAAAAAATATATCCGCAAGCAAAAATGGTTTTTGCAGGAGGAACAACAAATAATGTTAAAGAATATATGTCATTATATAAGAATAGAATTCCAATTAAGTATCCAAGTGATATAGATAAATCTCAAGTCACTAAAATTATTATAGTAGACACTAGAGTTGCTTTTCGGTTGGGAAGTTTCTCTGAATTGGTGCAGCAAGATGAAATAGAGGTTGTAGTTTATGATCATCATTTAAATCGACAAAATTGCTTGCAAGATGTGACAGAAATAATTGAGCCACTTGGAGCTACTACGACAATTTTAGTAGAGCAAATAAGACAAAGAAAGATTGGTCTAACTTCATTTGAAGCTACTTTGTTTACTTTAGGAATTTATGAAGATACAGGCTGCTTAGTCTTTAATAGTACGACTGCTCGAGATGCTAAAGTAGTAGCTTATTTATTAGAGTTAGGGGCCAATTTAGAGATTGTCGAAAAGTATATTGATTATTCTTTAAATAGGCAACAGCAACAATTATTTAATAAGTTATTAGATTCAGCATATAAAGTTACTAGTAAAGGATTTTGTATTAGTTTTTTTCAAGCAGAGGTTGAGGAATATATACCTGATATCTCTTTGTTGGCCCATAAGTTAGATGAGTTACATAATGTGGATGCCTTATTCGTATTGGTTAAATCAGGAAATAAGGTTTTGATTATTGGACGTAGTAATCATGATAGTATCAATGTCGCTCAGGTTTTAAATTATTTTGGTGGAGGGGGACATGCTCGAGCTGCTGCAGCAACTATAAAAAGGAATAACGTGCAAGATTTAATTGAGTTACAGCAGGAGCTATTAAAGGTGGCTAAAGAGAATATTGTTCCTAGTGTTTTAGCTGAGAACATCATGTCTAGTCCTGTCAAGACAGTAACACCTGACACTTCTATGAGAGAAGCAGATGAATTAATGTTGCGTTATGGTCATTCTGGTCTGGTTGTTGAAGAGAATGAAAGGCTTGTTGGAATTATATCAAGGCGTGATATAGACAAAGTAAGAAATCATAATCTGTTACATGCACCTGTCAAAGGTTATATGTCAACTAATGTAGTGACTATTGAAGCTGAAACTTCATTAAAGGAAGCTCAAGATTTGATTGTTAAGCATGATATTGGAAGATTACCTGTTACTGATCAACAGGGGGAGTTAGTAGGAATTATTACAAGAAGTGATTTATTGAAATTGCTTTATGGAACAGATGATTATATAAAGAATCGACAGAATTTATATGGAAGAAGTTTGGTTGAGTTACAGGAGAAACGTTATAATATAGATGAGAAATTAAAGCTAATTAAAGAAAGAATTATGGAAGTGTTAAAGTTGGCTGCTAGGTTGGCTGATTTTTTAGAGGCTGATCTTTATTTAGTCGGGGGGTTTGTTAGGGATCTCTTGTTAGAACAGGGAAGTTTAGATTTAGACTTAGTAGTAGAAGGTAATGGTATTAAGTTTGCTAGAAAGTTGGCCCAAGAATTAAATGGTGATCTTAATGTCCATCATGAATTTGAGACAGCAACAATATCTTTAGGTAATAATTTGAATTTGGATGTATCTACTACGAGGGTAGAGTATTATTCTGATATTGCTAGCTTACCTGAAATAGAACCCGGTTCTATTCAACAGGATCTTTTTAGACGTGATTTTACTATTAATGCCTTAGCTATCCAATTAAATCAAGATTCTTTTGGACAATTAGTTGATTTTTTTGATGGGAAGGTTGATTTAGAGCAAGGACTTATCAGATTGTTACATAATTTTAGCTTACATGATGACCCGACAAGAATCTTTAGAGGATTAAGATTTGCTAGTCGATATCAATATCAATTTGAGTCTGAAACTGAAAAGTTAATTAGACAAGCAGTAGATTTAGATGTGGTGGATAAACTGAGTAATAATCGTTTGATTGCTGAAGTAAAAAAAGGATTAAATGATGCTCAGCCCCTTTCTTTTATTAAATTATTATTTGATTATGACCTTTTATCTTATTTATCTAATAATATAAGCTGGAATCAAACTAAAGAAGAGTTAGCTGTTAACTTGTCGAAGATTATAGAGTGGTCAGATTCTTTAGCGGTTACCTTTAATATTGAAGAGTGGTTGTTATATTTTACTTTATTAGTAGCTGGGTTGGAAAAGAAAGAGATCAAAATTTTAGTAGCTGATTTTAATTTAAGTAGTGACTGTTTACAGCGGTTGTTATTTAGTTTAGAGGTTGATCAAGTTATTGAGCAGTTGTTAGTAGCAGAAAAGAAGAGCAGAATCTACTTTATTTTAAAGGAGTTAGCTATAGAAGATATCTTATTTTTGTTGGCCCGAGAGTCTAAATTAATAGAGAGAGTTAAGTTATATTTAGAAAATTTGCAGTGGTTAGATATTGAAGTTTCCGGAGAGGATATTATTGATTTAGGATATCAACCTGCTCCTGGCTTTAAGAAGGTGTTAGAGGAGGTGAAAAAAGCTAAATTGGACGGTGAAGTTGAAGGGTATCAGCAAGAACGTCAATTTTTAGAAGAGTATATTAAAGAAAAGGGGGTGGAATAATGAATATGACAGCTCAACTCATATTATTGTTACCGATATTATTACTGTCTTTGTCCTTGCATGAGTATGCACATGGAAAGATGGCTGATTTATTAGGTGATCCGACACCTAAAATGACAGGAAGATTAACTCTAAATCCTATGGCTCATTTAAGTTTAATAGGAACATTAGTTTTAATTATGACTAGACGTTTCGGCTGGGCCAAGCCGGTTCAGGTTAATCCTCGTTATTTTGATGACAAAAGAAAAGGGATGATGTTAGTTGGCTTAGCTGGTCCGTTAGCTAATATTACTTTAGCAATAACAATTACCTTTTTATTTAGGAGTTTAGGGCCAATATTATACCAATTTGTTGACCGGAGAATTATTGAAACTTTATTTATTAATGGAATATTACTTAATTTGGGATTGGCTGTCTTCAATTCAATTCCAGTACCACCTTTAGATGGCTCAAAAATTTTAAAAGGAATAATACCAAGAAAGTATGATAATATCTTTCGAAATTTAGAAGCATATGGACCATTTTTTTTATTATTTGCAGTTTTTACAGGGCTGATTGGTAGAATAATTCTACCAATTATTAATATATTATTTAATTTATTAGTAAGGATTTAAGCTTAAAGGAGTAGGAGGAATTATTATGGAAAAGAAAGGAACAATTTTGAGTGGGATGCGCCCTACAGGAAAGTTACATTTAGGTCATTTAATTGGGGTCTTAAATAATTGGAGGAATCTTCAACAGGAATACAATTGTATTTTTGAGATAGCTGATTGGCATGCACTGACAACAAAATATGATCAGACTGAAAATATAAAGAATGATATTAGAGAAATGGTGATTGATTGGATTAGTGCGGGGATTGATCCTGAAGAGAGTACTATCTTTGTTCAATCTGATGTACCTGAAATTGCGGAGTTAAATCTATTATTATCAATGATTGTTTCTGTATCTAGATTAGAAAGAAATCCAACATATAAAGAACAGGTACAAGAGTTAGGGGTTAAGGGCTCTATTCCTTTTGGTCTATTGGAATATCCAGTCTTACAAGCAGCAGATATCTTGATTCATAAAGCAGATACAGTACCTGTTGGGGAAGATCAATTACCACATATTGAAATTACTAGAGAGATTGCACGTAGATTTAATCACTTATATGAAGAAATTTTTCCTGAACCGGAACCGAAATTAGGACAGGTTCCTAAGTTATTAGGGTTAGATGGACGGAAGATGAGCAAAAGTTATGGTAATGCTATTTATTTAGCTGACGGGTCAACAGAGATTGCTGACAAGGTCAAGCAGATGGTGACAGATCCAGAAAGAATAAGATTAAAAGATCCAGGTAACCCTGAAGTCTGTTCTGTCTATGATTATCATCAGCTCTTTAATTGTGAAGAGATTGAAGAACTTGCTCAAGGATGCTCTACTGCTGAGATTGGTTGTATGGATTGTAAGCAGAAATTAGCTGATCTGTTGACCGATTATTTAGTTGATGTTCATCAAAAACGAGAAGAACTAAAAGCTGATCCAGAATTAATAGATCAAATCTTAGCTGAAGGAGCTAGCAAAGCACGCCAGACAGCTCAACAGACATTAAAAGAGGTTAAAGAGGCGATGAATTTAGTTTATTCTTAATTACAAAATAGCTTCACAATTGACAATTGACGGAATGTACAATTTACAATTAAAGATTAAATTCTTAAAAGCTTAAGTTCTTAAAAGATTAAGTTCTTAAAAGATTAAGTTCTTTGAAGAACCTTGTGGCAACAAGCTTTGGTTGACTTTGATTATAAGATTTAAGGTTTTTAATTGTCCATTGTCCATTGTCCATTGTCCATTGTCCATTGTCAATTGTACATTGTAAATTGTAGACTAAGATGGGGTGAGATTATGGGTTATCAAATTAAAATTGATACCTTTGAAGGGCCAATTGATTTATTATTACATTTATTGAAGAAGAATAAAGTAGAGATCTGTGATATTAAAATTTCTGAGATCACGGAGCAGTACTTAAACTACATTAATAGAATGCAGCAGTTTGATTTAAATATAGCTAGTGAATTTTTAGTGATGGCAACGAAGTTAATGGAGATTAAGGCCCACACTCTCTTACCTAGTCCTAAAGAAGAAGGTGAAGATGAGGTTGATCTTAAACAGCAGTTAGTAGAACGGTTACTGGAGTATAAAAAATATAAACAGCTAGCAACTCAACTACAAGAATTTGAAGAAGAGCAACAGGAAAGATATACTCGAAATGTAGCTCCTTTATTGGGTAACTTGGAATTTGAAGCAGAAAATCCGTTAGAAGATGTAGAGCTTGAACAATTTGTGGCAGCATTTGAGAAGGTAATTAAGCGAGCTACAATTAAAAAGAAACAACAAGAAGAGAAAGATCCAAAACAGGAAGAAAAGCTATCATATTTGACTCCAGAACAGGTTACAATTAGTGAGCAAAAAGAATATATTAGAAAGAGTTTAGTTGTTGCAGGAGGAGAAATTAATTCTTTAGATTTGTTTTTAGAATTAGATTCTAGGCTGGAAATTGTTGTGACTTTCATGGCTTTATTAGAACTAATTAAAAGGCAAGAGATAAAGATTAAACAGGACTTTAATTTTTCTGAGATTAAGATTTATTATACAGGGATGGTGTCAAATGTTAGAACAATCTGAATTAAAAGCTGCTATTGAAGCATTATTATTTATGGCAATTGAGCCATTACAGATTAAAGAACTAAAAAAAACAATAAAAGCAGACATAGCTGAGGTCAAGGAAATATTAGAAGAAATTAAGATAGATTATAATCAACAAGATAAAGGGATAGAATTGGTTAAGGTAAATCATGGTTATCAGTTACAGACTAAAGCCAAGTATGCTTCTATTATTAAGGACTTTCATCAACCAGAAGTAACTAAGGCCCTTAGTCAGGCGGCGTTAGAGACTTTGGCTATCGTTGCTTATAAACAGCCAGTTACTAGAGCAGAGATTGAAGATATTAGGGGAGTAAATGTAGAAAAGGCATTAAAGACATTACAAAAGAGGGGTCTCATATCTGAACAAGGTCGTAAGGATGCAATTGGGAAACCGATTATTTATGGAACAACTGCTCAATTTCTTGAGTATTTAGGGTTAGAAAGTTTAGATGATTTGCCTCAACCAGAGGAGTTTGTCAAATTAAATAATGAAGAATTAGAAGAGATTAAGCCAGATGCTAATTAGCATCTGGCTTTTTTTCTTATGTTTATTTTTGAAGTTTTTGTTTTGACTTAAACTTAAACTCAAACTCAAACTCAAACTATGACTGGAGTTCATTTTGTTTACTGTGTATATTTGAATTTAAGCGAGGGGAAAATAAGGATTATAGGTTAGAAGGTGATAATAATGTCTTATCTGTTGAGTTTAATCGTTTTAATAATTATGGCAATTTTCTTTTGGGTACCAATTAAAATTGAGGTAGATTTTGAGCGACAGCAAGAAAAGAATAACTTAGATCTTAAGTTATCGATATTATTTATTAATTATAAATTGAATTTATCATATCTGGAAATCAAGAAATTATTATCACTGCCGACTTTAGAAATTGAAGGTGATCTGAATAGTATCTTTATAGATAAGGTAGATGTTACTGAGAAATTAGATCAAAATGAATTAAAAAAGTTATATAACTTTTTTAAAAGATCGTATCGACTTAATAAACGAGTTAAAACTTTTTTAGTTTTAACTCATAATTGTCAATCTTTTTTATGGAAGACAAGCTTTGGCTTAGTTAACCCTGCTCATACTGGGTTAGTTACAGGTGGTTTATGGGCTTTTAAAAGTTCAGTAATTGGCTTTTTACAAGAGTATTTGGAGTTCAAAACGTTACCTTGTGTTCAAGTAAAGCCAAATTTTAATCGGAAGCAACCAGTAAGAATAGAACTTAAAGGTATATTTGAATTTAAATTAGTTAATATTATACATATAGGTATTAAAATTATTTGGTATGAGATTAAAAGGAGGATTAAATAAAATGGATGATCATCCAATTGAAACATTGATGAATACAGCAATGGGAAATATAAAGAAGATGGTTGATGTCAATACAATTGTTGGTGATGCAGTTGAAACAAAGGATGGAAGTGTAATTATTCCAATTTCAAAGGTTAATTTTGGATTTGCAGCAGGGGGAGGAGAATATAGTAGCAAGGAAAATAAGAAGAATAGTTCTGAGGAGCCAAAATTTAGTGGAGGAAGTGGAGCAGGTGTAATGTTACAGCCAATGGCTTTTTTAGTTGTCAAGGAAAATCAGGTTAGACTATTACCCGTTAATGATAATGCAGTTATAGAACGTTTAATTAATATTGCTCCTGAGTTGATTGAACAGATTAAAGGGTTTTCTAAGAAGGATAATAATGGAGAGATGAGAAATAGAGGATTTTAATTTTAGCTTAGTTAGGAACAGTAAGTGAAAATAGGGGGTAATCTATGAAAAATAAAAAATATTATAGTATATTAATCATACTCTTTTATTTAGTATTAGTAAGCAATCAACAAGCAGTAGCTCAGCCTCAAGTGAATGCTAGAGCTGCTATTTTAATAGATGCTGAAACGGGGAAAGTACTTTATAATAAAAATATGCATGAGGTGCGTCCTCCAGCCAGTACAACTAAAATAATGACTGGAATATTGGCAATTGAGTATGGGAATTTAGCAGAACAGGTTAGTGCTAGTAATAGAGCAGCTTATGAAGGAGGCTCCTCTATCCATTTAATTCCTGAAGAGACTCTAACTTTACGTGAGTTAGTTTATGGTCTATTAGTTAAATCAGGAAATGATGCTGCAGTAGCTATTGCTGAACATATAGGTGGATCAGTAGAAGAATTTGCTGAGATAATGAATCAGAAGGCAAGAGAGGTAGGAGCATTACAAACCACTTTTAAGAATCCAAATGGTTTACCTCAAGAAGGTCATTTGACGACAGCTTATGATTTGGCCCAAATTACTCGTTATGCATTAGAAAATGATTTTTTTGCTGAAGTAGTTGCCACTCCTAAAAAAAGAATCTCCTGGCCGGGTAATGCCTGGGATAGAATTTTGATTAATACGAATAGGTTACTGACTCGTTCAGAGATGGTAGATGGGGTTAAGACAGGTTATACATCAGCAGCAGGAAAGTGTTTAGTGGCTTCTGCTACCAAGAACGGACAGCAATTAATCAGTGTTGTTTTAAAAGGTGGAGATGTATGGAATGATTCTTTGACATTGTTAAGTTATGGATTTAATAATTATAGTAAAGTTGATATTATAACTAAAGGAGAGTTAATTAAAGAAATAGAGTTTAGAAATGGTAAGCAGCTGGGGCTAAAAGCAGCAGATGAATTTAGGTTGGCAATAGATAATGAGAGTCAAATAAATTTAAAACAGGTTATAGATCTCAATCAAGATATTCGATTACCTGTTGAAGTTGGAGAAAAGGTAGGAAAGTTATCTATTTATGATAGTGATGAGCAGTTGTTAGGTCGAGTTGATTTAATAGCAGATAGAGATATTGAAGCTTCAGCGTGGATTAATTTTTGGCGAAGATTAACGTCGATAGTGCAGACTTATTTTTAAGGAAGGAACTTCAGCAGCTATCGTGAATATAATCAAAGGAACAAAATTATTTAATTGAGGTGATAGTTGATGGAGCGTTTACAAAAAGTAATGGCTAAAGCAGGAGTAGCATCGCGGAGACAGAGTGAGAAGTTAATTGCAGCAGGAAGAGTAAAGGTCAATGGAAAGGTAGTTACTGAATTAGGAAGTAAGGTTGATCCTGATCAGGATCAAATTGAAGTTGATGGTGAGCAAATAACTAAAGAAAAACTGGTTTATATTTTGTTAAATAAACCACAAGGTTGCGTTACGACTGCTGATGATCCTCATGGAAGAAGGACGGTCTTGGATTTAATTAAGGTTAAACAACGGGTTTATCCAGTAGGAAGATTAGATTATGATACGGAAGGATTGTTACTTTTGACTAATGATGGTGATGTAACTTATGCTTTAACACATCCTAGCCATCAGGTTACTAAGAAATATATAGCTACAGTTAAAGGTGTTCCTAACCAAGGAAATTTAAAAGCACTAGAAAGAGGGATTAAATTAGCTGATGGTTGGACAGCACCGGCTGAAGTAGAACTAGTAGTTAATTTTAGTGAGCGAGCAATTTTATCTTTAGAAATTCATGAAGGTAGGAAGCATCAAGTAAAGAGAATGTGTAGAGCAGTTGGACATCCAGTTCAAGAATTAAAAAGGATTAAGATGGGGCCTTTAGAGTTAGATGATGATTTAAAGTTAGGAGATTATAGATTTTTAAGAAAGAATGAAATAAAGCAGTTAAGGGAGCTTGCCAAGAAAGTAAAGGAAAATGAGTAAACAGAATTATATTATTCCAATCTTCGTGCCCCAGTTAGGATGTCCTCATGACTGTGTTTTTTGTAATCAAGAAGAGATTACGGGAATTAAAGAGCAGATTAATCTTAAGCAGATAAGTGAGCGGATAGATGATTATTTAGCTACTATTCCCCGCCAAGCTGATCGAATTGAGGTTGCTTTTTATGGTGGGAGTTTTACTGGTATTCCACAACAACTACAGCAAGATTTATTAACTGTAGCTAATAAAAGGTTAGCAAGGGGTAGAATTAATGGAATTAGATTATCAACTCGACCGGATTATATTGATAGCAAAATTTTAGATTTTTTAAAACAAAATAATGTAACTGCAATTGAATTAGGAGTTCAATCACTTGATAATAATGTCTTAGCTGCTGCAGGTAGGGGGCATACTAGAGAAGATACTCTACATGCAGTAGAATTAATTAAAGAATATAACTTTGGACTTGGCTTGCAAATAATGCCTGGACTACCCTCTTCTAGTGAAGATTCTGATTTGGCTACGGGAAGAGGAATAATAAATTTAGGGCCAGAATTCGTAAGAATCTACCCTACGTTAGTTATTAAGAATACTGAATTGGCCCGTTTATATCAGAGAGGTGTGTATACTCCTTTATCCCTCAAAGAAGCTGTTGGAAGTACAGCAAAATTATTGAATTTATTTAGGAGGGTTAATATAGATGTAATTAGGATTGGTTTGCAGCCTTCAGAAAGTGTTAATCAAAAAGAGATTTTAGCTGGGCCATTTCATCCAGCCTTGAGACAGTTAGTTGAATCTAAATTACTCTTAACTAAGATAGAGGAGAAATTAAAAGAGGTTTCAGTTGGAGATAAGATGAGGATAACTGTTCATCCTAAAGATTTATCAAATTTAAAAGGACAAAAAAATAAAAATTTTGTATATTTAAAAAAAGAATATGATATTAATGAAATTAGGTTTAACTTAGATGATACCTTGGTTAGAGGAGAAGTTGTAGTTGATTTACTTTAATAAATTTTTAGAAAATAAAGGGATTTTTTCGTTTTCCGTGAATATTATAGTTAAACGACACACTATACATTAATAGAAGTCATAAATGTAGTTATAAAATTAAAGGGGGATAAAACATGGAAATATTAAAGGTATCATCAAATTCAAAACCGAAATCTGTAGCAGGGGCATTAGCGGCTGTTTTAAGAGAAGAAGGTAGGGTTGAGATGCAAGGTGTTGGTGCTGGTGCAGTTAAAGGCAGTAAAAGCCGTTGCAATTGCAAGGGGCTTTGTAGCACCGAATGGGATAGATTTAATAGCTATTCCAGCTTTTACAGAGATAGAAATTGATGGTGAGGAAAGAACAGCGATTAAATTTATTGTTGAGCCTAGATAAAAATTTAAATTTAATTATTTGCTCTAGTTGACCTATCTACTCTTGTAGGTAGGTTTTTTTATGGGTAATATATTTTATTTTTATTTAATTTATGATAAAATAAAGTTTAGTGTTTCGATTTTGGTAAGAAGGAGGGACTGGTTTGTTTTTAAAACAGATTGAGATTAAGGGATTTAAATCTTTTGCTGATAAAGTACAGATAGATTTTGAACCAGCAATTACGGGCATTATTGGTCCTAATGGGAGTGGGAAGAGTAATATTTCGGATGCAGTGAGGTGGGTTTTAGGAGAACAGAGTGCTAAAACACTGCGTGGCTCCAAGATGGAAGATATAATATTTGCTGGGAGTAAGCAGCGAAGAGCATTAGGGATGGCTCAAGTTTCTTTAACTTTAGATAATAGTCAAGGTGAATTGCCAATAGATTATAATCAAGTGACTATTAGTAGAAGGGTAACTCGTAGTGGAGAAAGTGATTACTTAATTAATAATAATATTTGTCGTTTAAAGGATATTCAAGAGTTATTATTGGATACAGGAATTGGAAAGGATTCCTATTCGATTATTGGACAAGGAAAAGTAGATCAGATCTTGAGTGAGCGTTCTGTAGATAGACGAGAGTTATTTGAGGAAGCAGCAGGGATTAGTAAACATAAACAGAGAAAAAAAGAAGCAATTAAAAAATTAGATAGTACTGAACAAAAATTAAACCGAGTAGGAGATATTATTGAGGAGATAAAACGCCAATTAAATCCTTTACAAGAAGAAGCTACTAAAGCTAAAGAATATAAAAAACATCAAGGTCAATTAAAGGAATTAGAAGTTAATTTATTATTAAATCAATATGTTCAATTAGATAATAAGTTTGATCAACAGATTTCTATTAAGCAAAAGCTATCATACCAGTTAACCGAAGCTAAGGCAGGGGTTAATGAATTTGATTTGAAAATAGATAACTGTCAGACAAAACAACAAGAATTAGTAGTAGCAATTGATCAGCATAAAGATGCTCTATTTAATACTAAACAGGATTTAGAGCGGCTTGAAAGTAAATTAGAGTTACTTGCAGAAAGGAAAAAGAGTCTTATAGAACAACAAGATAAGGTTAATCAGGAAATAATTGAGTTAAAAGATAAGATGAGTTTGCTCGAAGAAGAAATTTCTAAGAAAAGAGAAAAGGAGGAAAGTTTAGAGCAGAAGTTACAGCAGAAACTTTCGTTGTTAGCTAATAAGGAGGAAGAACTTGATCAAATTAGGAAAAAATTAGCAGAAAAATTAGGTTCCAAGCGAGAAATTGAGGATAATAAGTTAACTCAGGCTAATCAAATAACTGATTATAAACATCAGGTTGAAAGTTTAACTAAAGAGATTGAACGTTGTCAGCAGGAAAGTGAAGGGTTAATTGAGGTTAAAGAGAAGTTACAACAAAAAATTGAAAAAGTTAATGAAGAGAAGGAAGTTAAACTTAAAAAATTAGAAGAAGTTAAAAATAATTTATCCAATTTGCAAGCTGATTATGAAAGAAAGAAGATAGAACAAGAAGAATTAAAGAAGGAATTAAATACTATCCAGGAGGAGTATCAACAACTAAAAGAGGAATTAAATAATAAAGAATCTAGATTAAATGTTTTAGAAGGGATGCAAGATAATTATCAAGGTTATTATCGTGGAGTTAAGAACTTACTTAACTATATTAAGCGAACTCAGGATTTAAATGGAGTGTGTGGAGTAGTAGCTGAATTAATAGAGGTACCTCAAGATTATGAAACGGCAATTGAAGTTGCTTTAGGTAGTAAATTACAGAATGTAGTTGTCGAAGATGATCAAGTAGGAAAGAAGGCAATTGAATATTTAAAGGATAATAAAGCTGGAAGAGCTACTATGCTACCCCTTAATTTAGTTACATCACGGTCGCTAAGAAAGAGTGAAGAACGGGGATTGGAGTTAGAGGGAGCAATTGGGGTGGCTAAAGATTTAATTGATTATCAAGTACAATACCGACCAGTAATTGAAAATATTTTAGGTAGAGTTATTGTAGCTGAAAATATCGATGCAGCTGTTGAAGTTTCTAAAGCAACTAATAAGCGGGTTAAGGTTGTTACGTTGGATGGAGATGTAGTTAATCCTGGAGGAGCAATGACTGGAGGAAGTTATGCTCAAGATAACAATTTATTGGGGCGGAGTCGAGAAATTGAGCAATTAAGAATAGAAGTAAAGAAGCTTTCTAAAAAGATAACTACTTTGGAGCAACAAGGTCTTGCTAAAAAAGAAGAGCTAGTAATTAATCAAGAACAGATCAAAAAAATAAAGGAAAAATTACATCAATTAGAGATTCAAAAGACAACTTTTGAAAAGGACGAGCAGCAATTAGAAAGAGAATTGGCTCGGATTGAGGAAGAGGTTGAGTTTAAAGTTAATAAAATTGAACAGTTAGAGCAACAAATTATCGAATTTGAAATTACAAAAGAAGAATTAGTCGATAACTTAAATCAACTGTCTGTGAATGAGGATAATTTAGAGTCAACAACTGATCAGTTAGAGTCAGAGATTAGTTCAATTGAGCAGAAAGAAGAATTACTTGTTGAGCAGATTACTGATTTAAAGATTGAATTAGCTTCTGTTAAGGAAGGAAAGAAGAATTTAGAAACTGAATTAATGAAGTTAGAGCAGACTTTTAAGCAAAGTCAACAGCAATTAAAAGAGAAAGAAGAGGAAATTATTAGGTTAGAAAATAAGCAGGTTCAACTTAAAGATACCGCCCAAAATTTAGCTTTAGAACAGCAAGAGTTAAATTCTAAAGTAGGGAATTTAGAGGAGCAGTTGCTTAGTTTAAGAGAAGAAAAAAAAGAAGTTAAAGAGCGAATCAATCAGTTTCAGCAACAATCAAAAGAGGTCAGGGAGCGATATCAGAATTTGCAACAAGAGTATAATCAAATAGAGGTGGAGTTGGCCCAATTAGAAGTTAAATTAACTAACGTTGAAACTAAACTGACTGATGAGTATCAATTAGATATAGACTTAGTGGTTGAACAGCGAACAGCAATTGAGGATTTTTCTGAGGTTAAAGAAAAGATTAAAAAGTTAAAGCAAGAGGTGAAAAGATTAGAACCGGTTAACTTAGGAGCAATTGAAGAGTATAAAAAATTAAATCAACGCTTTGATTTTCTTAAAGAGCAATCTGATGATTTGGCCCAAGCGAAAAAATCATTGCAGAAAGTAATAGCTGAGATTAATGAAAAGATGGAACAGAAATTTGCTAAAACCTTTAAAGAGGTAAAAGGTGAATTTGAAGATATATTTGTTGATTTATTTGGCGGAGGACAAGCTAAATTAACTTTAGAAGATGAAGCTGATTTATTAGAGACAGGTGTGGAGATTAATGCTCAACCACCTGGTAAAAAACTACAGAAGCTATCTTTAATGTCTGGTGGAGAAAAGGCTTTAACAGCTACTGCATTAGTATTTGCTTTATTGAAGGTTAATCCGAGTCCTTTTTATGTATTAGACGAATTAGATGCTCCTTTGGATGCTGCTAATGTAGATCGTTTTGCTAATTATTTGGATAAGTTGTCGTCTCAAACACAATTCATAGTGATCACTCATCGTAAAGGAACAATGAAGGTTGCAAATTCGTTATATGGTGTTACTATGGAGGAATCTGGTGTTTCAAAATTAGTTTCTTTACAGTTAGATCAACTGGCTGCCTTTTAATTGTATATTAAGTATTAAAAATAGAGAAAATAGATTAGAAAAGGAGGAAGATAATGAGGATTAAAGGAATAGCGAAATTTATAGTAGATAGAATTGTAGAAAGAAGTAATTATTTAAGTCAGGGTCGCTCTGTAGGAGCAATTGGTTTTGTTAATCAAGACGGATATATAGATGCTTTATCTGAAGTTGTTAATGGAGGGATCTCTGGCATTCCTTACCGTGAGATGTTATCTAAAGTTGTTGAAGCAGATGGTAAGTCTTTATTAGAAATTATTAATCAACTACCTGATAACGCAGTTATTATTACAACTAATCCAGGGAAAACAGGGATTATTGTAGGAACAGGTGGGGTTAGTATCTTTAATTGTCCTCTAGTTAGGATTGGTGTTAAGATGGGCCAACCTGCTGGGGTAGGTATCATCTACCCAGAACCTGATTATTTTGAATTGGCTACTGAATCTGAAGAAATTCAATTAGAAAGGTTGACAGCTAAGACGATGGATGAAGAACGAGAGATATTACGTAACTTATTTAATTTAAGGTTAAAGTACTTAGATATTAGTCAAGAATTAGAAGTAATAGAGATTAAAGAGCAGGAAGTTGATTTTGAACAGAAAGAGCAAGATGAATGGGAGGTTCCATTTATTGAGGTCAATTCTCTTTCTAAAGAATTTGCTACCAAACTAGTAGAGAAATCAACTACTGTGGAGCAAGGTAGAGAAGTAGCAGCTTTTGGTGAGGTTAAAGATGGTCACATTGTCCAAAAAGGAGAGATTGTAGTAGGAGGAATGGGTTATGTTCCATCACGGATGTTAGCTTCAAGTTATACTGATATTACTAGAAAATCTTTGCGAGAGGTTTACTCAACAGTAATTCCTAACAATGTAGCGATTGTTCATACTCATCCTGGAGGGACTGGAGTCATGCATATGGGAGATGCCAAAGCTGGCCCGGGAACATGGGGACGACCTGTTGTGGCTATTGGTCATAATAAAGAAGGGGAGATCAAAGGGGCTACGGTAATTGAGTTATTATCAGAAGTAGCTGAGCTTGATCAAGAATATGAAAGGATTGGTCAGGAATATTATGAAGCTGAAACCCCAGAAGAAGAAGCTAAAATAAGAAAGAGGCGTTTTGGGATTGCTCAAGAATATACAGATTTATGCAAATCATTAGAAATTAAGTAAAAAAATTAGGAGGAGAACTGATGTTAAAGAAGATATTTGGTTTTGGAAAGGAAGAAGAGGTTAAAGAGCAAGAAGTAAATGAAGAACAGGAAGAGACTACAAAAGAAAAACCTGGATTATTTAAGAGGTTAAAGGATGGTTTAAGTAAGACGCGAGAAGGATTTGTATCTCAAATTCAAAATTTATTTAGTCTTTATTCTAGTATTGATGACGAATTGTATGAAGATCTAGAAGAGATTTTGATTCAAGCTGATGTTGGTGTTCATACTACGATGAAATTGGTTGATCAGTTAAAGACAGAAGTAAAAGAAAGGAAGATTAAAGAACCAGAAGAATTAATAGAAATTTTTCAGAAGCAGTTATGCCAACTATTAAGTCAAGATGTAGAGCAAGTTGAAGAGAGTGATCAGCCAACTATATTAATGGTAGTAGGAGTTAATGGAGTTGGCAAAACAACAACGATAGGTAAGATTGCTCAACGGGCCAAAAATGCGGAAAAGGATGTATTGTTAGCAGCAGGAGATACCTTTAGAGCAGCAGCTATTGATCAGTTAACAGCTTGGAGTAATAGAGTAGGAACAGAGGTTATAGCCCATCAGGAGGGAGCAGATTCTGCTGCAGTAGCTTATGATGCAGTTCAAGCAGCTAAATCAAGAGCAACCGATTTATTAATTGTTGATACTGCAGGTAGACTACATACTCAAGCTAATTTAATGGAAGAATTAAAGAAGATTAAGCGAGTGATAGTAAGAGAAGCAGAAGGGATTAAAGTCGAAGTTTTATTGGTATTGGATGCAACAACTGGTCAGAATGCAATTTCACAGGCTAAATTATTCAATCAAGAAGTTGATGTAGATGGGATTGCTTTGACTAAATTAGATGGTACAGCTAAAGGAGGAGTAGTAATAGCTATTATGGATGAATTGGGCATTCCAATTAAGTTGATTGGAGTTGGAGAAGATCTAGAAGATTTACAAGATTTTGAACCAGAAACATTTATTAATGCTTTATTCGAACAATAATTGTCTAACTGCTTGACAAAAAAATAATTATATGTTATATTATCTGCTGTAAAGGGAAAATACTTAACAGCAATTGTAGGTGATCTTTATTGAAGGTAGAAAAAGTAATTAAAATTGGAAAGTTATTCGCCTTTTATGCTTCTTTATTAACAGAAAGGCAACAAGAGTTTATGAGCTTATACTATTATCATGATCTCTCTTTAGGAGAAATTGCTCAGCAAAAATTGGTTACTCGGCAGGCTGTTTATGATAATTTAAAGAGATCGGAACAGGCTTTACAAGAATATGAAAAGAAGTTAAACTTAGTTAAGTATTATGATAAAATTCAATTAGAAATCGATAATCTAGGGCAGGTAATAGATCAGATTGAATCTCGGCTTGAATTAGAAGAGGTTGAGAATTTACGGGGGATTTTGGATAGATTACAGACCTATCAGAAGGGGGAATTGATGTGATTTTCGAGGGGTTAGCGGAAAAGTTACAGAGTACTTTTGATAAATTAAAAGGTAAAGGTAAGTTATCCTCGAAAGATGTTAAAACTGCCTTAAGAGAAGTTAAGTTGGCATTGTTAGAAGCGGATGTAAATTTTAAGGTTGTTAAAAACTTGATCAATAAAATTGAAGAAAGAGCTGTTGGACAAGAGGTTTTAGATAGTTTAACTCCAGCTCAACAAGTAATTAAGATTGTTAATGAAGAGTTGACTGATTTAATGGGGGGCACCCAAAGTAAGATTAATTTTGGGGCCAAATCTCCAACAGTAATTATGGTAGTAGGCTTACAGGGTGCTGGTAAAACAACTACTGTTGGTAAACTGGCTAAAAGATTTAGAAAAAAAGGAAAAGATCCTTTATTAGTAGCGGCTGATATCTACCGTCCTGCTGCTATTAAACAGTTACAAGTACTAGGTGAGAGGATAGAACAGCCAGTATTCAGTATGGGTGACAAACAAAATCCTGTTGATATAGCTAAAGCTGCTATCAGTAATGCCAAGTCAAATGGAAATGATATTGTAATTATAGATACTGCGGGACGATTGCATATAGATGAAGACTTAATGAATGAATTAGAAGACATTAAAGGTGCAGTTACTCCTCATGAAATCTTATTGGTAGTTGATTCTATGACTGGTCAGGATGCTGTTAATGTAGCAGAAAACTTTGATCAAAAATTAGGAATTGATGGTGTTGTCTTAACTAAATTAGATGGTGATGCACGTGGTGGTGCTGCTTTATCTATCAGTTCTGTTACAGGACGACCAATTAAGTTTGTAGGGATGGGAGAGAAGTTAGATGCTTTAGAGCCTTTTCATCCTGATCGAATGGCTTCCCGGATCTTGGGTATGGGAGATGTATTAAGTTTAATTGAGAAGGCTGAGGAGCAGATTGATGCTGAAAAAGCTAAAGAGCTAGAGGAGAAATTACGAAAAGAAGAGTTTACATTAGAAGATTTTTTAGACCAGATGAATCAAGTTAGAAATATGGGTTCATTAGAGGAAATATTGAATATGATTCCTGGAGTAGGCAAACAGCTGAAGGGTCTTAATATGGATGAAGGTCAATTAGACCGGATTGAAGCAATTATTAGTTCAATGACTATTGAGGAACGGAGAAATCCAGAAATTATTAATGGAAGTCGACGTCGTAGAATTGCTAATGGAAGTGGGACGACTGTGCAAGATGTCAACCAGCTTTTAAAGCAATTTAAGCAGACTAAGCAGATGATGAAGCAGATGGGTGATTTACAGAAAGGTAATATGGGTGGATTAAAAGGAAAGATGAAATTTCCTTTCTTTTAAATAGAATTTAAGTTTAAGGCTAAGGTTGAGATTAAGTCAATCTCCAAGAATAGCTGTTTAGTTTTTACTTAGACTTAAACTTGAACTTAACCTTAATTTTGTTAAAGGAGGTGACAAGAATGGCAGTTAAGATTAGATTAAAAAGAACTGGAGCTAATAGAAATCCTTCTTATAGATTGGTTGTGGCTGATTCTAGAAAGCCACGTGATGGAAGATTTATTGAAGAGCTAGGTTTTTATAATCCTACTACTGAACCAGAGACAGTTAAAATTGATGAAGAGAAAGCACTAGAGTGGTTACAAAATGGTGCTAAACCTTCTAATACTGTTAGGAATATTTTCAGTCGAGAAGGAATTATGAAGAAGTTTGATGAAGCGAAGTAAGTTTGGAGGTGCTTTAATTGAAGGCGCTACTAAAAACGATTGTAAGTAATATTGTAGACAAGCCTCATGAAGTATTTGTACGCAAGATAGAAGATAGTAAGACAATAACTTTAAAGTTAACAGTTGCTGATGAAGATATGGGTAAGGTGATAGGAAAGCAAGGTAAGATTGCGAAGGCTATCAGAACAGTAATCCAAGCAGCAGCAACTAAGGAAGGTAAGAAGGCTAGCGTAAAGATTATACAATAATTACTTGCTAAAATTACTTACTAAAGGCTAGGGGCAACTCTAGCCTTTTCTTAATGAGAGAGTTTAATGTAGGGTATATTATAGTATAGTATAGTGGATAGAAAAAATCTAAGAGCGGATTTTTTCATCATGAAGGGTTCAAAGAACCCGAAGGGAGAAGTAAGAAACAAATGTACAGTTTACAATTTACAATGTACAGTTAAAAAAGCAATGAATAGTTAATAATGAATATTGAATAGTTAAAGGTCAGGAGCTTAAGAGAAAAAGCAGTGAGCAGTGAGTAGTAAACAGTTAAGAGCTAAGTAATAAAGAGCAATAAAAAATCTAAGAGCGGTTTTGACTTTGAGGTGTTTAACTGTCAACCGTCCCTACAGGTCTTTGTCAAGACCTTTCGTGAAATCCATAGAAACCATATCTACTGTACACTGCAAACTGATATTTAAAGAGGTGATTAGTTATGAGTGAAGAATTAATTACGATAGGTCAAATTACTCGGCATCAAGGGAATAAAGGTGAAGCAAGGGTTATTCCTCTCACTGATTATCCAGAGCGATTTGAGTATTTAGATCGGGTTTATTTAGTTAAAGATGATCAGACTAAGGATGAAGTAATGGTTGAAGAAATCAGATACCATAAACAATTTATTATTATTAAATTTGCAGGGATAGATGATATTGGAGAGATTATGGCTTATAAAAATTTCTATCTGCAAATTCCTCAGGCAGAAGTGGTTGAGTTACCAGAAAATAATTATTATTTATATGATATTATTGGACTTGAAGTTTATACTGTCCAAGATGAATACTTAGGGCAGGTTGAAGAGGTCTTAGAGACTGGGGCCAATGATGTCTATGTAGTAACTAAAGATGGTAATGAAATTTTAATTCCAGCAACTCTCGAGGTGGTTTTAGAGATAGATTTAGAGCAAGGAAGAATGGAAGTCAAGTTACCTTCGGGATTAAGGTAGGTGTTAAGATGAAAATTAATGTGTTGACCCTATTTCCTGAAATGTTTAAAAGTGTTTTAGGAACTAGCATGTTAGCTAAAGCAAAAGAACAGGAGTTGATCTCTGTAGATTTGATAGATATTCGAGATTATACTCAAGATAAGCACCGTCAAGTTGATGATTATCCTTATGGTGGAGGAGCAGGAATGCTTTTAAAACCAGAACCTATCTTTAGAGCGATTGATGATGTTGATTACCCTAGTCAAACTCCGATAATATTTTTAACCCCCCAAGGAGAGACCTTTAATCAAGCTAAAGCTAAAGAACTTGCTAATTATGAAGAATTGATCTTATTATGTGGACATTATGAAGGAGTAGATCAACGGGTAAGAGAGGAATTGATCACCAATGAAATTTCGCTTGGTGATTATGTATTGACTGGTGGAGAATTGCCAGCTATGGTTTTAATTGATGCTGTTGCTCGATTGATCCCAGGGGTGTTGGGTAGTCAAGAATCTGCTGTAGAGGACTCTTTCTATCAAGGAATATTAGATTATCCGCACTATACTCGTCCTAGGGATTATAAAGGATTAGAAGTACCACAAGTCTTATTAAGTGGAGATCATGGTCGAATTGAGCGGTGGCGGAGAAAGAAGGCATTAGAAAACACATTACATAAACGACCAGATTTATTGAAAGATGCTGATTTATCTGTACAAGATCAGGAATTATTAGCAGAAATTAAGCAGGAGTTGAAGGAGGAGTAAAATGGAACAACAGGTTTATTTAGCTTTATTACATAACCCTGTTTATAATAAAAATATGGAAGTAATTACTACTACAGTAACCAATTTAGACTTACATGATATTGCTCGAGCCAGTAGAACATATAATATTGGTCAGTATTACATAGTTAATCATTTAGACTCCCAACAAGATTTGGTCAATCGAATGAAAGATTATTGGGCAGGAGATTTTGGAGCAGAATATAATCCTGATCGTAAAGAGGCATTCAGTGTACTTGAGATTAAGGCTGAGCTTAAAGATGTAATAGCAGATATAACGGCTAGGGAAGGTAAAGAACCAACTTTAGTTACGACTGATGCTAGAACTTATTCTAATACAATTAGTTATAGAAAATTGCGCCAAGAGATTGCTAAAGGAGAAGAAGTATATTTGATTTTATTAGGGACAGGTTGGGGCTTGACCAAAGAAACTATGAAATCTGCTGATTATATCTTGGAGCCAATTTATGGGCCAGGTGATTATAATCATCTGTCAGTTAGAAGTGCTGCTGCTATTATTTTGGATAGATTGTTAGGAGAAGTTTGGTGGTAGAAAAAATCTAAGAGCGGATTTTTTCATCACGAAGGGTTCGAAGAACCCGGAGGGGAAGTAGGAAACAAATTTACAATTTACAATTTACAATGTACAATGTACAATGTACAGTTAAAAACCAAGTGATAGAGAGTAATAAAAAATCTAAGAGCGGATTTTTTCATCACGAAGGGTTCGAAGAACCCGGAGGGGAAGTAGGAAACAAATTTACAATTTACAATGTACAATGTACAATGCACAGTTAAAAACCAAGTGATAGAGAGTAATAAAAAATCTAAGAGCGGATTTTTTCATCACGAAAGGTTCGAAGAACCCGGAGGGGAAGTAGGAAACAAATTTACAATTTACAATGTACAATGTACAATGTACAATGCACAGTTAAAAACCAAGTGATAGAGAGTAATAAAAAATCTAAGAGCGGATTTTTTCATCACGAAAGGTTCGAAGAACCCGAAGGGCGATGTAAGAAATAAATTTACAATTTACAATGTACAGCTTATAGTTGAAGAGCAAAATCTTAAAAGCTTAAGACCGTTGAAAAGTCTTATGTTTAGGAGCTTAGAGTGGTTTTGAATTTATTTTTTTAACTGTCAACTGAATAACAAAAGAAATTAAGGGGAAAATATAGCTTGTAATTAGATTTGGCATGTGTTATAATAATTTACGGACAAAAACAGGCGGTCCTCTGGCTAATATAGTTAAGAACGTTTTGTGAGAGGAGGAAAGAGTATGAACTTAGTTGATATTGTAGAACAAGAGCAATTACGTGATGATATTCCTGAGTTTGGCCCAGGTGATACTGTTAGGGTTCACCTTAAGGTTCAGGAAGGTGGGAAAGAAAGAATCCAGGTTTTCGAAGGTATTGTAATTAAAAGACAAGGTGGTAGTGTACGCGAAACCTTTACTGTAAGAAAGATATCTTTCGGTGTTGGAGTTGAGAGAATCTTCCCATTACATTCTCCAAAGATTGACAAGATTGAAGTTGCTAAACGTGGAGATGTTAATCGAGCTAAATTGTATTATTTAAGAGAGCGTCAAGGTAAGGCTGCTCAAGTACGAGAAAAAAGAAATTAATTAAATTGTACTTAAATTTATTTAAGAAGGGGACTGGCTGTGTAGGCTTGTCCTCTTTTGTATAGGAGTGTCTATTAATGATAGATAAAGAGACGATTAAAGAATATTTGGAAGCAGTTGTTGTGGCGGTAGTAATTGCCTTTTTTATTATTAATTTTGTTGCTCAAGCTTTCTATATTCCTTCAGGTTCAATGAGACCTGAATTGCAGCCTGGAGATAGAATCTTTGCTAATAAATTTATTTATAGATTTCGTGAACCACGTAGACAGGAGGTAGTTGTCTTTAAATATCCTGTTGAGCCTGAACTTAACTTTATTAAAAGAATAATTGGTATGCCTGGTGATCGAGTCGAAATTGCTGATGGGCAGATTTATATTAATGATCAAGTATTAGAAGAGGATTATGTAGTAGAAAAGATGTATAGTGATTTTTCAGAGGTTGAAGTTCCTGATGATAATTATTTTGTATTGGGAGATAATCGGAATAATAGTGAAGATAGCAGGTATTGGGGCTTTGTTCCGCGTGAAAATATCGTAGGACAAGGTAGTTTTATTTTTTGGCCGCTAACTAGAATAGGGCTGATTAATTAGAGGGGGATAAGTTTAATGTCAATTCAATGGTATCCTGGTCATATGGCTAAAGCTAAGAAGAAGGTTGAAGAAGGTTTAAAATTAATTGATGTAGTAATTGAGTTATTGGATGCTAGAATTCCATTAAGTAGTAGAAATCCTGATATAGATGATCTTTTGGCAGACCAAAAGAGAATTATTGTACTTAATAAGAAGGATTTAGCTGATCACAAACGAACTAAAGAGTGGAAGAGATATCTTGCTAAGTCAGCTCCAACGTTAGCTGTTAATTCTTTGACTGGAGCAGGAGTAAACCAAGTTTTAAATTTAGCTCAACAAATAATGAAAGATAAGTTGTCTGCTCTAGCAGATAAGGGACGTAAAGAACGTGATATTAGATTAATGATAGTTGGTATTCCTAATGTTGGAAAGTCACAATTGATTAACCAACTTAGCAATAATAAGAGTGCTCGAACCGGAGATAGACCAGGTGTTACTAAGGGCCAACAATGGGTCAAGTTAAGAAAAGGTTTTGAGTTATTAGATACTCCTGGGATTTTATGGCCTAAGTTTGAAGATCAAGAGGTTGGTTTTAAACTAGCAATTACGGGAGCGATTAAGGAGAAATTGGTTGAAAGTGAGTTGCTTGCTTATAAATTAGTTGAAATCTTACAAGAAGTTGCTCCTAACAAGTTAAAAGAAAGATTTAACTTAGATCAATTGACTCCTGATACATATCAGTTAGTAGCAGATATTGGACGGAAGCGTGGTTGTTTGCAGTCGGGAGGAAGAATTGATCGGGAGCGGACGTCTAAGATAATTATTAAGGAGTTTCAGGAGGGTAAATTTGGTAAACTTACATTAGAATTACCGCCAACAGTTTAATTATTTTTGTTAGGAGTTAAAGATAAGGAGTTGTTAGAATGGATTTATCTAAGTTAACGATTAAAGAGGTTAAAGCTGAAGTTAAAGTTTTAGAAGAAATATCACAAGAGCTAATTGAGAAGCTGGCAGCTGATTCTAGAAAAGGGATTCAGAAGTTGGCCCAGCGGCTTGTCCGTCAAAAGGAGAAAAGACAACAGACTATTGCCAAATTTAAACGGATGAGCCAACATGAAGATAGATTACGCCAGCAAGGTTACAATTTGATTGCAGGGATAGATGAGGCAGGTCGGGGGCCTCTAGCAGGACCAGTAGTAGCTGCTGCTGTTATTCTACCAGAGGATACTTTAATCTTAGGTGTAGATGACTCTAAGAAGTTATCCGAAAAGAAACGTGAAGAATTATTTACACTTATCCAAGAGCAAGCGTTGGGTATTGGGGTTGGAATTATTGATAGTCAAACAATTGATCAGATTAATATTTTACAAGCCACCTATCAGGCGATGAGAGAAGCAATTGCTGATTTAGAGCGGGTACCTGATTATTTATTGATTGATGCTGAACATCTTCCTGACACCGATCTAGCACAGGCAGCAATTACTGAAGGAGATAGTAATAGCGTTTCAATTGCTGCTGCTTCTATTATAGCTAAGGTAACAAGAGATCGACTCTTGGTTGAATATGACCAACAATTTCCTGAATATAACTTGGCCCAGCATAAAGGCTATGGAACCCAAGAACATATTCAAGCTTTAGAACAATATGGGCCAACTTCAATCCATCGTACTTCCTTTAAAATAGTTAAAAATTTAAGCTAACTGGAGGCATGTAATGTTGCTTAAAGCTGGTACTAAGTTAGAAGGGGTTGTCCTAGAATTAAAAGAAGATAGTGCAGTGATTAAATTTGATCAGAAAGCTATTGAAGCTCAAATAATGACCGATTTAAAAGTGGGTCAAAGAATTACTGTTGAGGTTAAGGGTTGGTATCAAGGAAGAGTTATTTTGAAAATTTTGGGTACAGATGATAAATTATCTGCTACCAAAATTGATATTAAAGCTTAATAGAGTGAACCCCCCCGCAATAAAACTTGGAGGGGTCAATCTATAGTGAGAGATAATCACTTAAGTGACTATCTTTATTTTTATTATATGTAAATAAGTAAAAATAAGTACAGATAAGCTCTAGTAATCATCAGAAAAAATTACCAATGAACAAAAAATGGTTAGGAAGTTTCAATAATTATTTGATGATTTGACCATAAAAAGCATTAAAATATTTTTGTATACTATATATAGTATAATGCAGATAGCCACCTACTACATACAGTATGTTTTTGATGGTTTCATCATTAATTAGACTTTTTGAGGTTGAACCATTTAATAAAAAAGAACATATAAGATCAGTAAAGCTATGGGAAGGATAATAAATATTATCCTTCCCATAGCTCATTATAAGTCCAGAAAAAGATTATTAAATTGCTTAATTTATAAGTTTGAATAAGATTTAAGCTTTCTGACTCTTATCTCCACTAGTTGGAGGAGCAATATCAATTCTTTCAGATACATGATCGCGTCCCATAAAGAAGTTAATCCAAGATGATGTACGATATAAATCCCAGTTAACTGGAGGAACAATATATTCTTGTAACTGTTCTTCTTCTCCGTAAGGCTTCAATCTATCATAAACTCTAACATAGATACATTTTTGTTCCTTTGGATATACTTCACACCAGCCATCTCTACTACCACCACACGCACCATTTCTTTGGTTCTTTGGACATTGAGACATCGGACATAGATAAGCTAAATCAAATAGTGCACAGTCTCCACATTCCCGACATTCATTAGAAACTGTCTTAATCACACGCTCCATAAGATCAAATGGTCCTTCGAAAATACTATCTTCAACAGTTTTACATAAAAATTGCATCGGTTTAAATAATGGACTAGCTGGCTCAAAGAGAGCATGGTGCATTACTCTAAAGCTACTATTAACAAACTCCTTACTTGGTTTATGATTTCTAGCAGCAGGTTTATCAGTATTTAAGCCAGTCTCTTCATCCTTTTCAAAGTAATAGAAGCCATCTTCCATTGGGTAGTCAAACTCATGGACAAGGTCTTTCCAATTAGGAGCTAACTCTTCTCCTTTTTCAATGATGAACTCTAAATCCTCATAACTCATACCATGACCAGCAATGTGTACTCCAGCAAAACCCATACCTTTTTTGAAAGCATACATCTTAGCTGCTCTTTCAAGTCCAGCCTGATGACCACCATCGTCAGCATCCTTCTCCTTAGCTAAATCAGCAACTAAGTCATCAGTAACAACACATCCTGGAATGCGGTTAGCATTCATAGCTCTAGAGGCACCATAAGATAGGACATATACATTACCGATAATTGGAATATCCCAACCTTGTTGTTCTACAAACTTAATTAATTCATGGTATTTACGAGCATCATAACCAAGTTGAGGAATGATATATTCTGCTCCTGCTTCAACCTTTTTCTTTAACTTATAATATTGAGCCATCTGCTCTGATTCTAATGCCTTAAATGGAGAAGCCGCTACTCCTGGGAAGAAATTAGTCGGCTTTAGACTATTAGAACGACCAAAAGCATCTTTATACTCTAGTCCGTCATTAAGATCTTTCATTAACTCTACTATATGAACAGGGTCAAAGTCATAAACAGGTCTGGAACGACCATTATAGCCACTTACTGGATAATCACCTGTCATTACCAAAATATTATTGACATTTTCTCGTTCCATAGAGTAAAGAAAACTTTCAATCTGATTTCTATTCTTATCTTTACAAGTAAAGTGAACTAAAGGTTCAATTCCCATCTCTTTAATTTTGATACCTAAATATTCAGCAGAAATAGCTGGATTTCCTCCTGGATTATCAGTGATAGTTATAGCATCTACTTTACCTCCTTCAACGGCCCTTTCTGTGTTTTTAAAGATCATCTCCTGGTTGGCTTCTCTTGCTCCACGTCCTGGTACTAGCTCCCAGGTTATGGTGAATTCATCGTCATTTAAAATAGATTCTTTTAGTTTGTTTGTACCCATAATCTCATCTCCCTTTTTCGTTTATTAGTTATAAATATTAATTTTTTGACGCTCCACTGAGTAAGTTCACGTGGATTCCTCATTCCTAGAAACTAGCCTATTTCTGCTAATATCAAGTATTAAGTAAAAAATGAGGTCTTACAGTTTCTCCAGAGGCTTGAAATCCCGTACGCCCTACGGTAGATATAGTGTTTATGTGTTTCACGAAGAGTCTTGTTTTTTTTAAGACTCGTAGGTTGTACGATTAGATTTTCTGATACTTTGAATATTTTACCTACGTGTCTTAACAGACACTTCGTAATAAATTAGCAACAGAGTAGCTTGGTGCTTGGTTTTCACTTTAATTCCCTTTGCAGTGCTTTTTATATGAGTAGTTTTTGAGTTTTAAAACCATGAATCCTTATATACTCAGTTGTGGATTTATCACGTCAGGTTTTGTCTGTAAGAAGATTTACTTTAACTGTTGTCAGTATATCATATTTTAAAAATAATATCGAATTGTTTTCAAAATAGCACTTACATCTTGAGGGCAAGCCCATCAGGTTTTACGTGCAAAATTTACAACCTGTTATAATGTTTATTCTATACTTAAATTAAATTTCCTTCTTAAATACTAATTAATAGTTAGAAAAAAATTAAAAAATTTTTTGAAGTTTTGATTTAGTTTAATGTATAATTCTTCTTTTAGTGGTTAACTTATCTTAATAATAGGGTTTGGAGGTAAATTAATGAATAAAAGAGAACAAGGAGCAAGGGGAGAAAAGATTGCTAAAAAGTTCTTAAGAAAAAAAGGTTATCAAATTTTGGAAGAGAATTTTTGGACTCGTTATGGAGAGATAGATTTGATAGGTCAAGATGGAGATTATTTAGTATTTATTGAAGTTAAATTATCGACCAGTCGCTCATTTGCTTCACCATTAGAGAAGGTTGATTATAAAAAGAGACAACATTTAATTCGAGTTGCACGTTATTATTTGAGTTTGCAACAGCAAGAAATTGATTTTCGATTTGATGTAGTTGCTATTCTTTCTTATCAGCAACAAAACAAGATTAAATTAATCAAGAATGCATTTTTGTGTTAAGGGGGAGAGAAATGTTAGCTAAAGCAAATAGTAATTCTGTGCTAGGAATAGATGGTTATGTAGTTCAGGTTGAGGTTGATTTGGCTAAAGGTTTACCCGCTTTTAATATTGTAGGTCTGCCTGATACGGCAGTTAGGGAATCAAAAGAGAGGGTTAAAGCAGCTATTAAGAATACTGGATTTAAATTTCCGATTAAAAGAATTACAGTTAATTTAGCTCCTGCTGATATTAAGAAGGAAGGACCAGTCTTTGATCTGCCGATTGCGATTGGAATTTTAGCAGCTAGTGGTTTGATTAAGGGTGATAGATTAGAAGATTATGCTTTAATTGGTGAGTTATCTTTAGATGGGCAAGTGCGAGGAATCAATGGGATCTTACCAATGGCTTTAGCAGCTAAAAAAGAAGGAAAGAAAGGGTTTGTTTTACCGCAAGAAAATGCTCAAGAAGCTGCTGTGATTGATGGATTGGAGATTATTCCAGTTGCTGATTTAGAAGAGACCGTTGATTACTTGAATGGGGAGCTACAATTAGATCAAGTAAGTAGTGATTTTTCTATAGCTGAAGATGAGGATTATAAGGTTGATTTTAAAGATGTTAAGGGTCAGGAGCATGCTAAACGTGCTTTAGAAATAGCAGCTACAGGAGGGCATAATGTGATTATGATTGGCCCACCTGGTTCGGGAAAGACTATGTTAGCAAAAAGAATATCTACTATTTTGCCACCTTTAAGTAAAAAGGAGGCAATTGAGGTAACTAAAATCTTTAGTATTATAGGTAAGCTGTCAACTGAAAGATCACTAATTACTAAGAGACCATTCAGAAGCCCTCATCATACAACTTCAGATGTAGGTTTAATTGGTGGAGGAAGAATACCTCAGCCAGGGGAGGTCAGCTTGGCCCATCATGGGGTATTATTTTTAGATGAATTACCGGAGTTTAAGAAAAATGTTTTGGAAGTATTACGTCAACCGTTAGAGAAAGGTGAAGTTAGTATTTCTAGAGCATTAACGACATTAAATTATCCGGCCCAATTCATGTTAATAGCGGCTATGAACCCTTGTCCGTATGAAATCAAACTGCAAAGATTGGTCTGTTAAACTTTCCATTGTATCAATAGGAAATAACTCTATTCTTATTTTACCTTTATTAAATACAATCTTATCTATTATGGTCTGTAAGAAACTTCTTTTTTCCTCAAGCTTCATTTGGTCAAATTTATTTTCAAACTTTCTTAGTTGTTTTATCATTAAGTCTTTGTTAAAAAGATTATTTTTATACTCCGCTAAATCTTCCTGAATAGTTTTCAACTTTTCTTGTGTTTTTGTTTTCTTCTCGTTAAGTTTATCAACTTTAGTTTCGATCAACTTCAGTAATTTATCAGAAATATCCAGTTTGATTTTGTCAACCAGGTTATCTTCTTTCTGACTAATTTTATTTAATTTCTCTTGTAACTTTTTTTCTCTTCTCTCTAGCAGTTTTATTGATTCTATGAATTCTGATTCAGAATCTTTGGTTAGTTGATTTAATAATTCTTGATTACTAGAAAGCTCAAATAGTTTATCTAAGATAGCTTTTTCTAGCTCTTCACTTCGGACAGTTTGTCCTTCACAGACTTCAGTTCCTTGTTTCATTTTGGTACTACAGCGATAATAATAAATTCTTGAATTTGTTTTAGAGTTAGAAATACCATAGGTGTAACTTAATGACTTATTACATTTGCCACACTTTATAAGCCAAGCCAAAAGTCCTTTGGTCTCTCTTTTTTTAATACGTCCTCCAGCTCTTTTCTGGCGTTTGGTTTGAGTTTTGATATATAGGTCGGAGTTTACTATTCCATCGTGTTGAGCGACCGATATGAGCCATTCAGACTTATTTCTGATTTTACTGCTAGTACCAACTACTTTTCTATGGTTGTATCTAATAAAACCTCGCTTACCATCAGCAGCTTTTTTATTGTAAATTGTATGACCTTGTTCTTCAAAGTAGGCTATTGATTCATCATCAGCTATACAGTAAATTGGATTCTTAAGAATCCTTCCTATTTGATTTGGATTCCATTCTTTTCCCTTAGAAGTTAATATCCCTAGCTTATTTGCTTTAAAAACACAATTTCTGATTGAACCCCCTGGAGCAGTGTACCACTTATAAAACTGGATTACATGCTTTGCTTCTTGGTTAGGTCTTAAATTAGCTTGCTTATCATCTTCAGTTTGGGTAAAGCCAAAGGGGATTGGCCCGCCATTCCAAACTCCATTTTTAGCATTATGAATCATATTATCTTTAACCCTTGAAGCAGTCATTTCAGATTCAAACTGAGCAAAGTCTACTAAAACATTTCTCATCAATCTTCCAACTGGAATAGAAGTATTGAAATTCTGTGTTATTGAGATAAAGTCGATAGAATTTTTGTCTAAAATATCAATGAAAGTGTGAAAATCACTAACTGATCGAGCTAAGCGATCTAACTTATAGACCAGCAAATAGTCAATATTTAGTTTATTATTAATTATATCCTTGAACATTTCCTGGAACTTTGGTCGGTTAGTAGATCTGCCTGAGTAATCTAGGTCAACATATTCAGCTACTAGCTCAATATTGTGTAAGTCACAATATTGTTTAATCTTTTCTAATTGGGTTGATTGAGTAATCATATCATCTCTAGCTTTAGAAACTCTGATATAAGCCACTCCTGTTTGCATATTAATCACCTCTTTTTAATGGAATTATAGGTTATTTATTAGAAAGATTAAATGTTGTTTTATGACATAAAAGTAATTTAATATAAATTAAGATATTTTTTATAGCAAATAAAAAGGGATATTTACTAATAGTCAAGAATTATTTTAATAACTGATCATTAGAATTTTCAAATAAAAAAGCTGAGAAATTAGACAACGTAAAAAGTTATTATATGAATTTTAGTATACTAATTATTTTATAGGAGGAGTAAAATTGGATAAATTAAAGTGGAAGTTATTATTAATAATTAGTACTTATGGGATTGCTATTACATTATTAGCTTTAAGATTTGGAATTGAAAACAGAGCAATTTTATTTGCAGGAATTGGAGTGATTTCTTCTTTCTTAGTAGCTTATTATATAGCAAAAGATATTTCTGATTCAATGATAGAACTAATAACTGTAATGAAAGAAATAGCTAATGGAAGTTTGACGGCAAAAGCTGATCTTGATAGAAATGATGAATTTGGTGTATTAGCACAGATAATTAATGATTATATTGATGGGGAGAAAGAAGCAGTAGAAACTACCTTAGATTATGTCAATAAGTTAGCAGACAATAGTGAGAAGTTAGCAGCAACGACGGAAAAAAATAATACAACTATAGAAACTAACAATGAGTTTATTGAAAATATGTCAGCAGGTATTGAAGAAATTTCAGCTAGTGCTCAAGAAGTAGCAAGTTTTTCTCAAGAGGCTGATTCACAAGCTGATATAGGTAGTCAAAACATTGAAGATACAATAAATAGTATTAAAGAAATTAATGGAGTTGTTGACGAAGCAGTAGAGGTAATTGAGGATTTAGATAATAATTCAAAAGAAATAGAGCAGATTGTTGAAATGATTACAAATATAGCAGAACAGACAAATCTTTTGGCTTTAAATGCAGCTATAGAAGCTGCAAGAGCCGGAGAACATGGACAAGGGTTTGCAGTAGTAGCAGAAGAAATAAGACAGTTGGCAAGCGAAACTGCTAATGCAACAGATAAAATTGCTAATTTGGTTACTAAAACTCAAGAACAATCTAAAAAAGGAATTGAGAAGGTTAAAAAAGTAGAGAAGAAAGCTAAGGAAGGTCAAGAAGTTGCAGAAAAGACAGGAAGTGTATTTGAAGGGATTAAAGATTCAGTACAAGAGACATCACTTCAAATAGAACAGACTGCTAATGCTACTAATGATTTAGCACAAAATAGTGATCAGCTCATAGGTAATTCTAGTAATATTGTTGATGCTTCTAATATAACATCTGAATCTGCTCAAGAGTTAGACCAGATTACTCAAGAACTTGTTGATTTATTAGGAGCATATTCAGCTTAATAAATAAAAAAGTGTAAAAAAGAGCTTAGCCTAAAAGTTTTGATTTTTTAATAGGAGCAGAGTTTTTATTCATATTATTATGAGTTCAATAGGTTTAAATCTATTTGAGAGTTATGAAGATTAAATAAGTAAAATAAAAAAGTTAAATAGATAAAGGCATCTTGCAGCAAGATGCCTTTATCTATTTAACTAACTAAATCAAGATAATTAAAGAAATAACTCTAATTCAATTTCTCCCTCATTATAAATAATCCTATTGATTACTGTCTGTAAAAAACTTCTTTTTTCCTCAAATTCCATCTGCTCAAAATTATCATTAAAGTCTTTAAATCTATCTAAAATCAATCGTTTGTTATATTCTTCAGCCTCATAACTAAAAAGTTTAGTCTTAATTTCTTCTAGATTTTCAGTTAATTCTTTTTTCTTTTTCTCTAACTCTTCGATCTGCTCTTCAATTTTAGTTATTAATTTATCAGAATTAACTTTAGTTAAGGAATTGATCAATCTATCTTCTTCTTTTATTATTTCAGTTAATTGATTATTAATTAACTCTTTTTCCTCCTCTAATAAGTCTATTGAGTTTTTAAAACTAGCCTCTAATCTTTCTTCAGCATTATCAAAAAAGGTATCGCTTTTATGAATAAGAGATAATTTATCGAGTACTACTTTCTCTATCTTTTCTGCTCTAACTGATTGACCTTCACAGACTGCTTTACCCATCTTTCTTTTACTATTACATTTATAATACCTATACTTTTTCTTGGTTCCATCAGCAAGAGTAGAAGTAGAATAACTATAAGTCATGGCTCGTCCACATTTACCACATTTGAGTAACCAAGCTAAAAGACTTTTTCCTGTTCCAGCTCGAATTGGTTTGTTGGTTCGTGATTGACGCTTCTTTTGAGTTTTGATAAAAAGTTCAGCTGGTACTATTCCTTGGTGTTGAGCAACTGAGATTAACCACTTATCTTTATCTCTAATTGTTTCATTTTTTCCTTTTGGGTTTCTGCGGTTATAACAGATAAAACCTCGTTTATTATCAGCAGTATCTTTATTAAAAACCTCAAAGCCCTGATCTTCAAAATAAGAGATTGACTGTTCATCAGCTATACAGTAGATAGGATTTTTAAGTAATCTACTCATCTGGCTTCCCTGCCAGTAGTTGTTATTAGAAGTAGTGATTCCTAACTTATTAGCCTTGACAACACACTTCCTAATTGAGCCACCTGGAGCAATGTACCACTTATAAAATTGAAGAACATGTTTTGCTTCTTGATTAGGTTTTAAATTAGCCGCTTCAGTATCTTCAGTTTGTGTAAAACCAAAGGGGATTGGCCCGCCATTCCAGACTCCATTTTGGGCATTTTGAATCATATTATCTTTAACTCTTTCACCGATCATCTCTGACTCAAACTGAGCAAAGTCTATTAGAATATTTCTCACCAGACGCCCCATTGGGCTGGAAGTATCAAAGTGTTGAGTGATAGAGACAAAGTTAATATCTTTTTCTTCTAGAATTTCCATATAATTATGAAAGTCATTAACTGATCTAGCAAAGCGATCAAGTTTATAGACTAGAAGATAGTCAATATCGATCTTATTTTCTTCAATATCTTCAAATAACTTCTGAAAATCAGGCCGATTAGTTGATCTGCCAGAGTAATCTAAGTCCATATATTGACTTACAAGTTCAATATCATGTAGCTCGCAATAGTGTTTGATCTTTCTTAGTTGTGTATCTTGAGTAATCATACTATCTCGATGTTTAGAAACTCGAATATAACAGACCCCTTTTTTCAATTGGCTGCCTCCTCTCAATGGAATTAATGATTACAACTGTAAATATAGTATATAAATGCTATAAATTTACATAAGAAAGAAAAAATAAAAAGCTATTCTTCAATAGTATAAGTAAGATTTAAATTTTCTATTTGCTGAATAACTAATTCTCTAGGAACTTTAAAATGATTTTTAATTTTTTGAGTAGAACCATTATATTTTTGAGCGATTTTCTTAACTTCAGTCTCAGGTAATAGTAGTTCCCTGGCACAAGCTTTAGCAGATAGGTCAGAGGAGGGGGCAGAATAGCCCTCAAATATAAGTCCGTGGTTATCAAGTAAGATATGTGCGATATTTATAGTGATTTCAAATCTAAGTTTTTCATCAGATAAGTTATTATTAGCAAAAATTAGTCTTTGATTCTTATCAGCGTAGAATACAGTTCCCTTTCCCTCGAAGTTACAATAAATTAGCTTAATATCTAAAATATTAACTATTTTTTTAATATTAATAGGAAAGTTGAGATTATGAGTTTCTAAAAATTGTTTTGCTATTTGTTGAGCTTCTTTTTGATTTGTCATTTATCTCGACTCCTCTCTTATTAACATTTGAGTTTATTGTAGAAGAGAAATTACTTACCCACCTCCTCATCATCAGTTATTAATTTAATAATTTCAATTGCTTTTACCAAGTCTTTGTCAGTTAATCCTTCAGATGCTCTTAATAATACTTTTCGCTGTTTATCGCTAACTAAATTAATTAAAAGATCCAATTCCTCATCATCTAATGAATTTAAGACTTGATTAGGGATAACCTTTTCAAGTTTAGCCATTGGATTTTTTTCATCAGTAAGCTCCAGTAAGTAATCTACCGATACGTTAAAGTAATCAGCTATTCGTTTTAAAATTTGATAGTCTGGCTCTCGGTTGCCACTTTCATAAAGAGAGATAGTTGATTCTCCAATATTTAGTTCTTTTGCTAATTTGGCTTGAGTAAGTTCTGCCTCTTTTCTTAGCTTTTTTAATCTCCTACCAATGGACATATAATCACCTCACTTTCATCATACTTATTATTTATTATACTTTACAAATAGAAAAGTTTCAAATTATTAGATTAACTTTTCAAAATGAAATCTTTTGTTAATAAATCCTCCTCTAAACTTGACATATTGAAAATGAACCTTTATAATATAATCAAATAGTTTGCAATATGAAAGGAGGGAGGTTTATGGATGAAGATGTTAAATCCCGTTTAGTTCAATTTAGAGAAGAAGCAGACCTAACACAGAAGGATTTAGCAGACAAATTAGAAATATCAGAAAGCTACTATTGTTTGCTAGAAAATGGGAAAAGGAGAATGACTTTAGATAATGCTTTGCAGATTGCAAATGAGCTGGATAAGACCTTGAATGATATTTTTTTAGGTAGCGACTTTTCATAATGCAATCTTTTGAGGGGTTTATCTTTTATTTTATACTATTTAAAGGAAAGTTATAACCTTGACTTTTTAAAAGGAGGGTAGTAAAAAGTGAAGCGGGAGATTAAGATTACTAAAGTCAAGTTTTTAAATAATCAAGAAAAGATAAAGGAAGCAGCAGAGATATATGCAACAGCAGTTAAGAAGAACTTAGAAAGGTTAAATAAAAAAGAAACACCCGCGGCAACGGGTGCTTCCAAGTAAAGACATCTTATTATTTATAATACCATAATTATTTTTAGTTAGCAATTTAAATTGTATGGGGAGGTATATTAAGTTGAATATCAGTAATTTAGGAGAACCTTCTATCATCTGTAAAGCAATTGTTGAAGAAAAGAAGTCTTTAGTTTATAAACCAGCTTTGAATGAAATAACTAGTTCTGTTCTGTCTTCAATTTTATTACAACAGATTATGTACTGGGCAGAAAAAAGTGATAATAAATTCTTCAAGTTCATGTCTCCCTGTAAACATGAAAAATATAAAAAGGGTGATAGTTGGCAGGAGGAACTTGGATTTAGTAAATATGAGCTGAGAACTGCTTTTAAAAATATAGCCTTTAAGTTAGGTAAGAGTAAAAATAAGATAAAGAAAAAAGATGCTTTTGTGATTTACTATACAGATAGTAAAAGATTAACCTGGTATTCTATTAATTGGAATGTATTAAATAAAGCTATAAACTCTATTTATTCAGAAAATCTGGATTCTAGAAATACTAAGGAAAATGTGAATTCTAAAGATACTAAAGAAAATCTGTCTACCGAAAATACTATCCTTACAGAGATTACTACAGAGATTACTACAGAGAATACTTACAAAGAAGAAGGAAAAGGGTTGGCCCAATTTTATGAAAAAGCTTTGGGAAGAACGATCAATTCTTATCAGTTAGATCTACTAGTAAGTTACTTGAACGATGGATTAAGTTTAGAAGTAGTAGTTTTAGCAATAAAAAAAGCAAGTGTTAATAATATTTATAGATTTTCTTATATAAAAGAGTTGCTCGATGATTGGTTGGCCCAGGGATTAATGACGATTAAGCAGGTTAAAGGTTATCTTAATCAGCGTAAAGGTAAAGCAAAAAAGAAGAAGAATGAAAATGATTTACCACAAAACATTCAAAACGCCTTAAGCCTAGTTGAAGAATGTGAGTTAGCAGAGGAGCTAGGTGGTGAGGTAGATGACTAAGACTGAGACTGCTAAGATACTATCTATTTTATCACTTGCTTATCAGAAGTTTGAAGTTGATCGGAAAGGGGTTAAGCTAAACTTTTGGTATCAGATGTTGAAGGACTTTGATTATAAGGAGGTACAAGTAGCAGTCCAGAAGTTAGTTGCTGAACAGCCCTTTATACCGACCATAGCAGATATTAGGGAGGCAGTATTAGAAGTAACAACCGAAGATAGGTTAACCCCTGCGGGTGCCTGGGGAAAAGTAATAAAAGCAATTGACTACTATGG
>NZ_JALKBX010000015.1 GCF_023227745.1 Natroniella acetigena
CGAGATAGCTCAGGTGGTAGAGCAGAGGATTGAAAATCCTCGTGTCCCCGGTTCGAATCCGGGTCTTGCCACCATTTAATCTGCGAAGGTGGTGGAACTGGCAGACACGCTAGACTTAGGATCTAGTGCCTCACGGCGTGTGGGTTCGACTCCCACCCTTCGCACCAAAATGAGCGGGAGTAGCTCAGTTGGCTAGAGCACCAGCCTTCCAAGCTGGGTGTCGCCGGTTCGAGTCCGGTTTCCCGCTCCATATGGGTCTATAGCTCAGTTGGTCAGAGCGCACGCCTGATAAGCGTGAGGTCGGTGGTTCAAGTCCACCTAGACCCACCAATTTAAAACCAGATAATAGTGAATAGATAATAGAGAACAGTTAAAGACCATAAAAGGATTTAAATTCAAGGTTTTAACTATTCATTATTAATTGTTATCTATTAACTGAATTATTGTGTGCCTGTAGCTCAGCTGGACAGAGCAACGGCCTTCTAAGCCGTGGGTCGGGGGTTCGAATCCTCCCAGGCACGCCATTAAAATCACTGAATAATTAATATTGAATATTTAATAGTGAAAATCAATTGTGTTTATGCTTCTAATTAATTGTTAAATATTAATTATTAAATGTTAAGTGCTCTTTATATGTGGTGGGTGTAGCTCAGTTGGTTAGAGCGCAGGATTGTGGCTCCTGAGGCCGTGGGTTCGAATCCCGTCATCCACCCCAATTATTATTAAATGATATCTTCCCTTATATAGGGGATTTTTTTATTTTATTATAATTTTTTATTGAAAAGGCATATTAAATTTAAATAAAGAAGAAAGCCTTTCTATTTAAATAGAAAGGCTTTCTTCTTTATAATTAGACTTGAACTTGATGATTCATTTCCGCTTGAATACTGATTTTATTAATTTAAATGGAGTGGGTAATTTAAAGCCGCCACTAACTGATTTTACATTATCATGTTCATTTTTAGACCAGGCAAATAGAAAATCGATCTTCATGTTAGTGTCCCTCCTTTATGTAGTGGTTACTTATTATTTATTTTATGTATTAAAAATAAGATTGTTACATTTTATAGTTTGATTTTAAGATTAAGCATTGTTTAAATTAAGACTAACAATTAACTTATAATTATGATACAATTATTTACAGATGATGATATAAAATTTAAGATGTTATTTAATTAGATTTAAAGGGAAAAGAAAATAGATATAGAATAATTAATCATTGAACAGTTGAGATTGATTAAGGAAGTATAATAATTATTTAAAGTAACAAATTATTAAATAAATAAAGATAAATTAAGGGGTTTTTATTATGGATTTTAATCATGTTTCAGTTTTGTTAGATGAGAGTATTAACTATTTAAATTGTAAAAGCGATGGTATTTATGTTGATTGTACTTTAGGAGGAGCTGGACATTTTGAGGAAATAATAAAGAATATAAAGCCGACTGGAAGATTAATAGGCATTGATCAAGATCAAGCAGCGATTGAAGCTGCTGAAGAGAAATTAGCTAAATATGATATTGAATTTGAATTAGTTAGGGATAATTATCAAAATTTAAATTCTGTTTTAGATAAGTTAAATATAGAAAAGGTTGATGGTTTTTTATTTGATTTAGGGATTTCTTCTTATCAACTGGATACACCAGAACGGGGTTTTAGTTATAAGTATGATGCTCCTTTAGATATGAGGATGGATCAAAGACAAAATACTACAGCTGCTGATTTAGTGAATAATCTTTCAGCTGATAGGTTAACTGAGATAATAAGGAAGTATGGAGAAGAGAAATGGGCCAGTAGAATTGCAGAATTTATTGTTGATTTTCGAGAAAGTCAATTAATTACTAGGACTGATCAATTAGTGGAAGTAATTAAAGCTGCTATTCCGGCTGGAGCTAGAAGAACGGGACCTCATCCAGCTCGGAGAACCTTTCAAGCATTAAGGATAGCAGTTAATAATGAATTGGATATTATTGAAACTGCTCTTAATGATGCTGTTTCAAGATTAAAACCTAAAGGAAGAATTTGTGTAATAACTTTTCATTCTCTGGAAGATAGAATTGTAAAGCATACTTTTAAAGATTTAAGTACTAAATGTACTTGTCCTCCTAACTTTCCTGTCTGTGCTTGTGATACAGAACAGAAAGTAAAGGTTATAACTAAAAATCCAATAACTCCTAGTGAAAAAGAAGTTAAAGATAATTTTAGGGCTAGAAGTGCTAAGCTGAGAGTGGCTGAGAGGAAGTAGACTAGTTCTAAATCAAAGGGTAGGTGAATAAGTTGATAATGGGGTTACAGATGAAGAATAAAGGTTATCAACAAAAAAGAGTTCAACGAAGCTCTAAAAATAATAAGCAAAAAAAGTATACATTTAAATATATGGTTGTAGGTGGGATAATTATCTCTTTAATAGTTTTATTTCTTGTTTTATATATTAATCAGTATGTTCAAATTTCTAGAAAAAATTTAAGAGTTGAAACTTTAGAAGAAGAGAGGCAACAAGTAAAAAGAGATAAATTATATTTACAATTGCAGATCTCTAGATTGCAATCTTTAGCTAGAATTGAGGAAGTAGCTAAAGATGAGTTTAATATGGTAGAACCGAATGAAATTCATTATCTTGTGTTAGAAGAAGATACCCTGAAAGAAGATTATGATCAAGATGAGTTTCAATCTGAAACGGAGGATTCAAAATTTAATTTTGGAGAAAGGTTAGTTATTTGGCTTAAAGGATTAACTCAGGTTGAAGCTGGTTCGCTAGATTAATATTTTTTAGTAGAGTGAGGTGGATTGGCTAGGTGAATAATTTAAAGTTAGAAATTAGAAAGAGGATAACCTTTCTTTTTTTTATGGTGCTTTTAGTGATGGTTTCTTTAGTTGCCAGATTAGCTTGGATTCAAATATTTCAAAATACAAAATATCAAAATAAAGCTTTAGAACAGCGATTAAGGCAATTACAAGTGGAACCTAAAAGGGGAATTATTTATGATAAAAATGGGGTTGAATTAGCTATTAGTGCGAGTGCTGATACAGTTGTAGCAATACCAAGTGAAATAAATAACCCTCGTCAGACAGCTCAGCAGTTGGCTGATATTTTAGATATGCCAGAGGATGAAATTTATTCAAGATTGACACGAAGGGCAGCAGCTGTTTATGTAGCAAGAAAGACTGATGAGGAGAAGGCTAAAGAAATTAGAGAGTTAGATTTAGCAGGGATTAGGTTTACAGAAGAAAGCAGAAGGTTTTATCCTAAAGGTGATTTAGCAGCTCATACCTTAGGTTTTGTGGGGATTGATAGTCAAGGGTTACAAGGGATAGAGTTATCATATGATGATATATTACGTGGGAATCCAGGTAGGATATTAGTTGAAAGGGATGCCGCAGGTCGGGAGATTCCAGAAGGGATAAAGGATTATATTGATCCTGATGATGGACATGATATTTATTTAACCACCGATAATGTTTTGCAGCATATTGCTGAAAGAGAGCTGGAGAAAGCCATGCTTGAGCATGAGGCTAAGAGTGGTACAATTGTTATGATGGATCCTCAAAGTGGAGGGGTTTTGGCTTTAGCAAACCGACCTACTTTCGATCCGAATGATTTCACAAGTTTTTCTCCAGAATTTTGGAGAAATAGGGCTGTTTCAGATACATATGAACCTGGTTCAACTTTTAAAATTATAACAACGGCAGCAGGGTTGGAAGAAGGTGTAGTTAATCCTAATGATAAGTTCTTTGATCCTGGGTATATTGAAGTTTCAGGACAGAATATTAGTTGTTGGAAAGCGGGCGGACATGGTTCTCAAACTTTTTCTGAGGTTGTTCAGAATTCATGTAACCCAGGTTTTGTACAGGTCGGTCAACGAATTGGTGCTGATGTGTTTTATGATTATATTGAAGCATTTGATTTTGGTCGAAAGACTGATATTGATTTAGTAGGTGAGGCCCAAGGAATAAAATATGCTCTGGATCAGATTGGCCCTGTAGAGTTAGCTACGATGTCTTTTGGTCATGGGATTACGGTTACTCCAATTCAGTTAACTACTGCGGTTTCTGCTATAGCTAATGATGGTGTATTATTAAGACCACATTTAGTTAGTGAAATTAGAGACTCAAGGGGAGAGTTGATTAAGGAGATAAATCCTGAGAAAAATAAGAGGGTAGTTTCTGCTGAAACTGCTCAAAAAACAAGAGAATTACTGGCGGGTGTTGTAGAAGAGGGTTCTGGAACTAAAGCTGCAGTAGATGGTTATAAAATTGCTGGTAAAACAGGAACTGCTAAGCATTATGGAGTTCAATTATATGATTCATCTTTTATTGGGATGGTGCCAGCAGAAGAGCCTCAAATGGTTGTTTTGGTAGTTTTATCTGGAGTCAGTAGTTATCCTTATTATGGTTCTCAGGTGGCAGCTCCTATCTTTCATAATGTTGTTAAAGATGGATTACGTTATTTAGAGGTTCCACCGCAAGTTAGTAAGAAAGATGATGACGATGAAATCAAAAGGATAGAAGTACCTAATGTAGAAAATCTATATTTGTCACAGGCTCAAGAAAAGTTGGCAGCTAGAGGTTTAAATGTTAAACTAGAAGGAGAAGGGGAAGTAATTGTTGATCAAATTCCACATTCACAAGCAGTGGTCAATGAAGGGAGTACAGTAGTGTTATTTTTTGAGGATGGTGTTAGTCAGGAAAGTGGATATCGAGTGAATGTGCCTGATCTAAGAGGGATGAGAATAAGAGAAGCAGCTGAATTATTAGGGGAATTAAATTTAAGATTAAGGTGGAATGGTTCTGGAATTATTGAGAAGCAAAATCCTGTTCCAGGAGTTACGGTTAATTCTGGAGAATATATTGAAGTTCGGCTATCTGAAGAATAAAATAAATAAATTGTCTGGATTAGGGGGTTGATGATGATTAAATTACAAGAATTAGTTGAAGGATTAAAAATTGAAGGTATTAAAGGAAATTTGAAATTTGATGTTTTAGGTATTTCTTATGATTCAAGAAGGGTTAAGGCTGGTTATTTATTTGTAGCGATTTCTGGTTTTAAGCAAGATGGACATAATTTTATTAAAGAAGCTATTACTAATGGTGCTAAGGCAGTAGTAGTCGAAAAGGAAATTGATCTGGATTTAGATTTATCTCAACAGGATGTTGCTGTAATAAATGTTGATGATAGTCGAAAAGCTTTAGCTTATTTAAGTGCTAAATTTTATGATTATCCTTCTAAGAAGATGACTGTGATAGGGGTAACGGGAACCAATGGGAAAACTACTACTACTTATTTAATTGAGGAGATTTTAAGAAATCTTGGATTTGATACTGGTTTGATCGGTACTATAAAAAACAAGATAAGTTCTCAAGAAAAAAAATCTAAGAGAACGACTCCGGAAGCATTAGATTTACAGAGAATGTTGGCTGAGATGGTTAAAGAAGATGTTACTCATGTTGTGATGGAAGTTTCTTCTCATGCTTTAGAATTAGATCGAGTGTTAGAAATTGATTTTGATCGTCAGATATTTACTAATTTAAGTCAAGATCATTTAGATTTCCATCAAAATTTTGAGCAATATTTAGCAGCTAAACTTAAATTATTTAAGTTTAGTGATCACCCTGCCATCATTAATTTTGATGATCAAAGAGGTGAGCAAGTTGTTAAGGTAGCAAAAGGAGAGGTAATCGGCTATGGAATTGATGCTCAAGAGGCTGAAATTAAAGCAGAAAAGATTCGAATTGATCAAAAGGGTGTTTCTTATTTATTGCAGGTGGATGAGAAAGAATTACTGATTAATCTAAATTTGACAGGTCGATTTAATGTTTATAATTCGTTAGCTGCGATTGGAACTGTACATAGTTTAGGCGTTGAATTACAAGAGGTTAAGCAGGGGATAGAAGAAATTGAAGGCGTACCAGGGCGGTTTCAGCTTATAGATGAGGGCCAATCTTTTGGGGTGATTGTTGATTATGCTCATGCCCCAGCTGGAATGGAGAATGTTTTAAAGACAGCTGATGAAATTACTGAAGGTCGTAAAATTATTGTCTTTGGTTGTGGTGGAGATCGCGATCGTAAGAAAAGACCGATCATGGGAAAAATAGGTGTTGAGTTAGCTGATTTTGCAATAGTTACTTCTGACAATCCCCGCAGTGAAGATCCGTTAAAGATAATTGAAGAGATTGAAGTAGGAATTAAAGAAGATGGAAATGTTGAGGGAGAAGATTATATTATTATTGAAGATCGGGCAGCAGCAATTCAAAGAGGGATTGAGTTGGCCCAAGAGAATGATTTAGTAATTATAGTAGGTAAAGGGCATGAAACATACCAAGAGATTAAAGGTGAGATTTTGGAGTTTGATGATCGTGAGGTTGCCCGAGAGATTTTACAGAGTAGGGGAGAGAATTAATGGAAGAAATTAGCTTGTCAGAGATAGTAGAGGCAGTTGATGGTCAGGTCGAAAATGAAGAAGAATTGAATATTACAAATATCTCAACCGATACAAGGACGTTACAACCTGGTGATCTCTTTATAGCATTGATCGGAGAGAATTTTGATGGACATCAGTTTGTAGCTGATGCTTTTCAAAAAGGGGCCAAGGCAGCAATAGTTTCCCGAGAGATTGACTCAAAGCAGCCACTAATTAAGGTTGAAGATACAACTGTTGCTTTACAAGAGTTGGCCCGGTATTATCGTAAAAAGTTTGCAATACCTGTTGTTGCTGTGACTGGAAGTACAGGTAAGACTACAACCAAAGATATGGTGGCAGCAGCTTTAACTAAGAGATATAAAGTTTTAAAAACAGCAGGGAACTTTAATAATGAAATAGGTCTGCCATTGACTTTGTTTCGATTAGATAGTACCTTTGATGCAGTAGTTGTAGAAATGGGAATGAGAGGATTAGGACAGATAGAACAGTTAACACAGATTGCAGAGCCTAATGTAGGTATCGTTACTAATATAGGAGTAACTCATATTGAATTATTGAAGAGTATAGAGCGGATAGCTCAAGCAAAATCTGAACTTATTTCTAATTTGAATGATAATGGAATAGCTATTTTAAATGGCGATGATGATCGTGTTAGGAATATGGATTCTTTAACTCAAGGAGAGGTTATTACTTATGGTCTGAATAAGTATAATAAAGTAAGAGCAACTAATATAAAAAGTTTAGAAGAAGATGGAATTGAATTTGATTTAATTATAGATAGAGAATCTTATTCTGAAAAGATATTTATTCCAACTCCTGGGAAGTATAATGTATATAATGCTTTAGCTGCTATTAGTGTAGGGATAGCTTTGGAGTTTGAGCTTAAGGATATAAAGATAGGATTGAAAGAATTAAAATTAACGGAGATGAGAAATGAAATTTTAGAGTCTGAATCAGGATTTAAAATTATCAATGACACTTATAATGCTAATCCAACTTCAATGAAGGCAGCATTAAATACTTTAGATGAAATAGCTAATAAAAGGAAGATAGTTGTATTAGGTGATATGCTAGAATTGGGTGAAATTGCAGAAAAAGAGCATAATAAATTGGGATGGTTAGTTGCTAATAAGAAGGTTAATTATTTAGTTACAGTTGGAAAATTAGCTTCAGAAATTGCTAATGGAGCTGAAGAAAATGGAATGAAGCAAGAGAATATTTTCAGTTATTCAAATAAAGATGTAGCATTAAAAAAAATATTGAAGATTATTAAAGCAAATGATACAATTTTAGTTAAAGGTTCACGAGGAATGGAGTTAGAAGAGATTTGTTATGCTTTAGAAGATGAGTAGGGAGTGATAATAGTGGTCAATTTAATATATGCAGCTACCTTAGCCTTTGTTATCTGTTTAATAACAGGGCCAATTATGATCAATTGGTTTAGAAAGTTAGAATTTGGTCAACAGATAAGGACTTTAGGACCACAAAGGCATTTAGAAAAAGCAGGAATTCCTACAATGGGTGGAGTTATAATTATATTGTCTGTGATTATTTCTAGCTTAGTTTTTGCAGAAATAAATATGAAAGTAATGTTAGCCTTATTTGTAACTGTAGCTTATGGTTTTTTAGGGCTATTGGATGATTCGATTAAAATAATTGCTAATAGATCATTAGGGTTAAGAGCTTGGCAAAAAATAACAGGACAAATTTTAGTTGCTTTATTATTAGCTGTAGTAGTTTTAGGTAAGTTAAATTTAGGAACAGAAGTTTTAATCCCTTTTTTAGATGCAACTATAGATTTAGGAATATTATATATTCCTTTTATAATTTTAGTTGTAATCGGTACTTCAAATGCTGTTAATTTGACTGATGGTTTGGATGGATTAGCAGCAGGAGTTACAATTATTGTTACAATTACTTATACTTATATGATCCTTCAATTTGGAGAGTATGATTTAGCTATTTTTACTACTGCTATTGCAGGTGCATGCTTAGGGTTTTCCTGGTTTAATACGCATCCTGCTCAGGTATTTATGGGTGACACAGGTTCTTTGGCGCTTGGTGGGGCTCTTGCTTCGATAGCAGTGTTAACTCGAACACAGTTTTTCTTGTTAATTATCGGTGGAGTTTATGTGGTAGAAGCGTTGTCAGTTATGATCCAAGTTAGTTCTTATAAGTTAACTGGGAAGCGAGTTTTCAAAATGAGTCCGATTCATCATCATTTTGAATTAAAAGGTTGGAAGGAATCTAAGATAGTCGTTAGATTTTGGATTTTAGCTACTTTATTATCATTGATTGGATTATTGGGATTAGCTTAATTAATTATACTAAATTTTAATTATAACTTCTTATGGTGAACTGGTATTAAGAAAGGAAGGTATTATGAGGTTAAGAGATAAACTAGTGACTGTTGTAGGTTTAGGTAAAAGAACTGGAGTCGAATTAGTTAAATTTTTAGATCGAAAAGGAGCTGAAATAATAGTTACTGATACCAAAACTAAATCAGAATTAATGGTAGAATTGTCTAGATTAGAAGGTTATGAATTTAAGTTAGATTTGGGAGGACATACTGAAGAGTTAATTTTAAAGTCTGATTTAATTGTTATTAGTCCTGGTGTGCCGCATGATATTCCGATTTTAGAACGAGCAAGAGATAAAGAAATTGAAATAATGAGTGAGATTGAGTTGGCTTATCATTTTTGTGTTGCTTCACTTGTAGCAATTACTGGAACTAATGGAAAGACGACAACTACAACTCTGTTAGGAGAAATATGTGCTAAGTTAGAGCAAAGAGTAGCTATAGGAGGTAATATAGGTCGTCCTTTGATTAAAGATCTACCTGATTTAAAAAAGGATGATTTAGCAATAGCAGAGATAAGTTCTTTTCAATTAGAAGAGATCAAAGATTTCAAACCTGATATTGGGTTGATTTTAAATATAACACCTGATCATTTAGATCGCCATGGTAGTTTTGAAGAGTATGCTAAGGCTAAAAGAAGGTTATTGATCAATCAAACTGAAAAAGATTATGCGGTCTTGAATTATGATGATCAGTTAGTTAGAGAATTTGCTGATTATACTGCAGGAAAGACTATTTTTTTCAGCCAAAAGGTTGAATTGGATCGTGGAGTATATATCAAGAATGGAGAGGTTATCGCTAATCTGACGGGCCAACAACCAGAAGAGATTATTGCTACTGATGAGATTAGGATTAAAGGGCCACATAATCTAGAGAATACTTTAGGAGCAGTTGCTATTTCTTTATTATTAGGAATAAAGAAAAAAATTATAGTTGAAACTTTACGCCAGTTCGGTGGTGTAGATCATAGAATTGAAAGTGTAGGAATAGTTGATGGAGTTGAGTATATTAATGATTCAAAAGGAACCAATCCTGTAGCAGCTACTAAAGCAGTAGAAACTTTTACACAGCCTTTAATCTTAATAGCAGGTGGGAAGGATAAGGGCTCTGATTTTTCAAAGTTTGCAGAAGTTGTAGCAGCTCAGGTCAAGGAATTGATCTTATTAGGAGAGACTGCATCTAAGATAGAGCAGGCTGTTAAGCGCTTAGATTATCAGGCTACTCACTATGTGGATAGTATTGAAGAAGCAGTTAATGTGGCTAATAAATTAGCTGTTAAAGGTGATATTGTTTTATTATCTCCTGCGTGTGCAAGTTGGGATATGTTCAATAGTTATAAAGAAAGAGGCGAGGAATTTAAAGGAACTGTAAAAAAATTAAGGAGGGAGTAATTTGCAACAGAAGACTCCTGATTTCGTAATTTTTTTTGTAATAATAGTTTTATTAGGAATAGGGGTAGCAATGGTATTTAGTGCTACTTCAATTTTGGCTTACCAAAGGTTTGGAGATAGCTTTCATTATTTTAAGAGGCAATTAGGGTGGTCAGTTTTGGGAATAACAGCAATGGCCACCTTTATGAATATTGATTATCATAGATATCTTAAGTGGGCACCTAAGATTTTATTGATCAGTGTCATCTCATTAATTTTGGTTCTGATTCCAGGTGTTGGTCATGTGATCGGTGGTTCGAGACGATGGTTTATAATTTTAGGTTTACGGCTTCAACCATCAGAAATAGCAAAAGTGGCGCTAGTAATTTATTTAGCTCGTTACTTATCTTTAAAGAATAATCGGATAAAAAACTTTTTTAAAGGCTTACTACCTCCTCTTATGATTTTAGGAGTAGTATTTTTATTGATCTTATTAGAACCGGACTTAGGAACTGCTGCTACAATAGCAGGAACAGCAGTTGTAATGTTAATTGCAGCAGGGGCCAGTTATTTACATTTAGGAAGTCTGGTTGCGATGGGGATTCCTGGATTATTATATATGATTATTAGTGAGCCTTATCGTAGAGATAGATTATTGGCTTTTCTAGATCCATGGCAAGACCCTTTGGATACTGGTTTTCATATTATTCAATCTCTGTATGCTCTAGGTTCTGGAGGGTTATTTGGAATGGGACTAGGTAGAAGTAGGCAGAAATTCTTTTATTTACCTGAACCTGGAACTGATTTTATTTTTGCAGTTTTAGGAGAAGAGTTAGGGTTTATTGGAACTTTTATTATTGTAGCTTTATTCTTTTTGTTTGCGTGGCGTGGATTACAGATTGCATTATATGCTCAAGATTTATTTGGCAGTATTTTAGCAGTAGGTATTACAACAATGATTACTTTACAAGCAGTAATTAATATAGGAGTAGTTACGGGTTCAATGCCTGTAACAGGAATAACCTTGCCTTTCATTAGTTATGGGGGTTCTTCATTAGTAATTATGTTGTCAGGAGTAGGTATTTTATTAAATATTTCAAGATTTACTATTAATTAGGGGTTGCTAAAATATGAGAATATTAATTTCAGGTGGTGGCACAGGAGGGCATATATATCCTGGTTTAGCTATAGCCAAAACTGTAGAACAAAAAAATAATAATGCTAAAATAGCTTTTGTAGGAACAGAGCAAGGGTTAGAAGCAGATATTATACCTAAGGAAGGCTATCAATTAAAGACAATTCAAGTACAGGGGTTACCCCGTAAAATTTCTGTGGAATTAGTGAGAGCAATTTTTAAAAGTGTAATAGGACTCTTTGAAGCAAAGTTAATTTTGAATGATTTTAAGCCAGATATTGTAGTAGGAACAGGTGGTTATGTTTGTGGACCAATCGTGTTAGCAGCAGCTTTGAGTAATATTCCTACTGTGATTCATGAGCAAAATGCTTATCCTGGTTTAACTAATCGCTTATTGGCTAAAATTGTAGATAAAATAGCTTTGAGTAACCTTGATGCTAAAGGGTATTTAGGGGATTCAGACAAGGTAGTTTTAACTGGTAATCCAATCAGACCTGAAATTTTAGAACAGAATCGGGTTAAGGCTTTTAAAGAATTAGGATTGAATCCAAAAAAGAAGGTTATTTTAGTCTTTGGGGGTAGTCGGGGTGCTAAAAGTATTAATCAGGCAGTAGTTAAATTATATCGTCAGATTAAAGGTTCTGATTTGCAATTATTACATATTACAGGGAAAGATGGTTTTAAAGAAGTTAAAAAAGAAGCTCAAGAACTGGGAATAAATAGTTTAAAAGGTGGGCAAATTATAATCAAGCCTTATTTATATAATATGGAAGCAGCTTTAAATGTTGCTGATTTGGTTATTTCAAGAGCTGGGGCTACGGGGTTAGCCGAAATTACAGCTTGTGGTATCCCAGCTATTTTAATTCCTTATCCTTATGCTGCTGAAAATCATCAAGAACATAATGCTCGTTCTTTAGAACGGATGAATGCTGCTAAGGTCATTTTAGATCGAGAATTGGCTGGGGAGAGATTGGCTAAAGTTGTAAATGAGTTGATCTTTGATGAGCAAAAGTTAAATGAGATGGCTCGAGCAAGCAAAGAGTTAGGTCAGCCTAATGCTGCTGATAATTTAGTTGCTTTAATTCAGGATTTAATTTCTTAAAACTAGCGAAAATAGCTTAAGTTTAAGGTTGAGGAAATGGTTTTTATTACGAAGGGTTTTTTATAAACCCGAAGGTAAGGCTAAGTCAATCGTTAAAAACATAAGGTTTTTAGTTCTTACTTAAACTTAGACTTGGACTTAAACTTAAGTTGTTGTGTTATGTTAATAATATGGACAAGTTATTGATGAACGGATTATTTTTTTATTACATATTATAATGAGTGTAGAGTAGGAGAATTATTTTAAGTTGAGTTATAGAAGTTGGGGTGGTAATATGAAGCAGCAAATCAAGCAAGAAATCCAAGATTTAGTTAAAGGAGAGGTCTTGTTTTCTGAACCATTAAAGAAGTATACCTCTTTTAAGATTGGTGGACCAGCAGAAGTATTAGTAATTCCTAAAGATACAGATGATCTACAGAGCTTGATCAGTTATTTATCTCGTTATACTATTCCTTATCAAATTTTAGGTAATGGAACTAATTTATTGATCAGTGATCAAGGGTTGTCCAAGGTTGTAATTAAAATGACTGATTTATTTAATTGGATCAAATTTGAAGGTAATAAGATCCGAGCAGGTGCTGGAACCAAATTACCTGTAATTGCTAAGAAAGCAGCCGAGAGAGGACTAAGTGGGTTAGAGTTTGCTGCGGGATTACCTGCTAGTGTTGGTGGAGCTGTGATTATGAATGCAGGGGCAGGGAATTTAGGTTCGATAGGAGATTTAATTACTCAAGTTAAGGTTATATCACCTACAGGAAAATTAAAGCAGTATCAGCGAAATGAATTGGATTTTAGTTATCGGCAGAGTAGCTTACAGGAAAAAGAAGAGATTGTCTTAGAGGTTGAGTTGGAACTGAGGTCTGCTGATAAGGAAAGCGTACATAATAAGATACAAGAATTGCTCTTGAAACGTAAACAGACGCAACCATTAGCTATGCCTAATGCCGGTTCTGTTTTCAAAAATCCACCTGGTGATTCGGCAGGTAGGTTAATTGATCAGGCCGGTGGAAAGGGCTTAAGGGTAGGAGATGCTCAAGTATCGACTAAGCATGCTAATTTCATAGTTAATTTAGGTACAGCTTCTGCTCAAGATGTATTGGATTTAATTTGTAAGGTGAAACGATTGGTTGATGATCGCTGTGGGGTTAAGTTAGAGACTGAGATTGTTTATTTAGATTAGATTGGAGGTGAGGCTGATGGATCAATTTGTAATTAATGGTGGTTGTCCCTTGGAAGGAGAAGTAACGATTAGTGGTGCTAAAAATGCAGTTCTACCTATCTTAGCAGCAACTGTGTTAGGTAGTGGGCAATCTGTAATTAATAATGTACCTCAGTTACATGATGTAAAAGTAATGAAAGAAGTCTTAAATAATTTAGGGGCAAGAGTCCAAGGAGACTCTGATCAGATAATGGTTGATACCTCAGCATTGGATTGTTGTGAAATTCCTGAAAGCTTAATGCGGAAGATGCGAGCGACAGTATTTTTGATGGGCCCTTTAATTGCACGGTTTGGAAAGGTTAAGATTTCACAACCAGGAGGGTGTAGTATTGGTTCGCGACCGATTGACTTGCATTTGAAAGGGCTAAAAGCTTTAGGAGTTGAATTTAAACAAAGACATGGTGCATTAGAAGGGAGCGTCGATAAATTAGTAGGAGCTGAGATTCATCTTGATTTTCCTAGTGTTGGTGCTACGGAAAATATTATGATGGCTGCTACTAAAGCTAAAGGAGAAACTTTAATTTATAATGCTGCTAAAGAGCCTGAAATAATCGATTTGCAAAATTACTTAAATCGATTAGGAGCTAAAGTTAGAGGAGCTGGAACTAATGTAATTAAAGTTAAAGGAGTTGAAGAATTGAATGCAGTTGATTATCAAGTAATTCCTGATCGAATCGAAGCAGGAACTTTTTTGGTAGCTGCTGCTATAACTAAGGGAAATGTTCTTATTAAGGATATTATTCCTGAGCATATAGAAGCTGTAGCAGCTAAACTTACTGAAGCGGGAATAGAAATGAAAGTTGATCATAATCAGATTGAAGTGATTGGCAAAGAAACTTGGCAAGGGATAAATATTAAAACATTACCTTATCCAGGACTTCCTACCGATATGCAGGCTCAATTAATGAGTTTTTTATCTTTAGCAGAGGATACAAGTATTATTACTGAAAATATTTTTGAAAATAGATTGAGTCATGCTGATGAACTACGAAGAATGGGAGCAAAAATTAGAATTGAAGGGAATACTGCTATTGTAAATGGTGTAGATAAATTATATGGAACTATTGTTAGAGCGACTGATTTACGAGCTGGAGCTGCTTTAGTTTTAGCAGGTTTGGGTGCTGAGGGAGAAACAGTTGTGGATAATATCTATCATATTGATCGAGGGTATGAATATTTAGAGGATAAGTTGACCAAGTTAGGTGCGGATATAATAAGGAAGACTGATTTATCTATTACAGATGCAGATTAGATATAAATTTCAATAATTTTGCAGGAGATCTCATAACTGTAAAGAAAAGTAATTTAATGAGTCGTTGATTTAATTATTTCTAGATATATTAAGAAGATACTAGTTTTAATAATTATTAGAATTAGATTTGAAAAAGGATTTTATGGACTTAGAGTGAATATCTTATATTTTCTTGAACTTATATTTGGACTGACTGAAGGAAGTTTTTTGTTCGAGAAACTATAATTCTTTGAAGTGGTTTTGAAGATTTATGTTTTATCTTTTTACTAGGTAACTTATCATGGGCTAGTTATTTGATTAATGGTGGCTAGCCCGTATTTTTGGGCTTTAAATGAGGTGATACTATGGACAAACATTATGTATATATAATTACTCTTTGTTTGCTAGTTATATTTGCGATAATTGGAATTATGAATTCAGAAATCTTTAAAATTGAAAACATAGAAGTAAACGGAAATGATCTATTGACAGATAAAGAGATAATTGACTATTCTAACTTAGAAGGAGATATTAATATTTTTAGTCTTGAATCAAAACAAATAGCTGATAAATTAATTCAATTGTCCCAAATACAAGGAGCTGTTGTTACTCGTAGTTTTCCTCGAGAAGTAATTATTGAAATTAATGAGCGACGAGCAATTGGGATAGTAGGTAATGAAAATTCTTATTTAATTATAGATAGTGAAGGTTGGATTTTAGATGATAGTTATAGATTATCAGATTGGCGATTACCTTTAATTACAGGAAGTGATATCTTAATTGAGAATGAGAAGATTAAATTAAACAAAATGTTAGAAAAGACAACTCGATATTTAAATCTTTTAAATAATTCAATATTGGAAGAAATTTCTGAAATCAACATTACTGCTGAAGATGAAATTAAACTATTTTTAAGAGATGGTGGAGAGGTTCGGTTAGGAGATGGATTTGATTTAAAATATAAAGCAGAAGTTTTTACAGCAATTTATCAGGATCTAAAAGATAAAAACTTAGAAGTTGATTATATAGATTTAAGATATCAAAAAAATAAGGTTGTTAAGGTAAAATAACAGAGAAGAATAGTTTTTTTAAAATATAGCACTAAAAAAAAGGGAATCAAGTATATTTGTTGAAATTAAAACTAAAAAGGAGATTTAGAAATTGACCTAATAAAATAGTTTATGTTATATAGAATAGAAAGGGGGGCATTTAGTGGCACCGAGAGATATAGTTGCTGGGATTGATATAGGAACTACTAAAGTATGTACAATTATTGCAGAAATTAATGGCAATAAGATTACTGATATAATTGGAGTAGGAACCAGCCCTTCTACTGGTTTGAGAAAAGGTATGGTAGTTGATATAGATGATACTGTTTGTTCAATTGAAACTGCAGTTGTTAAAGCAGAAAGAATGGCAGGGGTAGAGTTAGAGTCAGTATTTGTAGGAATTGCTGGTTCTCATATTTCTTCAACTAATAGTCATGGAGTAGTTGCAGTAACTGGTGAAGATAAAGAGATAAGTAAAAAAGATATTGATCGTGTGATTGAAGCGACAAAAATTATTTCTATTCCTCCAGAACGTGAGATTATTCATGTTATACCTAGAGAATTTATTGTAGATGGGTGTAGAGATATTAAATCGCCATTGGGTATGTCAGGAGTACGGTTAGAAGCGGAAACCCATATTGTTACTGGTTCTGTAACTTCTATCCAGAATTTGGTTAAAAGTGTTCACCGAGTAGGAATTAATGTTGAGGGGGTTGTTTTACAACCATTAGCTGCAAGTAAGGCTGTTTTATCGGAAAGTGAGCAGGATCTTGGAGTAGTTTTAGTTGATATGGGGGGTGGAACTACAGATATTGCTATTTTTAAGGAAGGGAGTATTTGGTATACTTCTATTCTACCAGTTGGTGGAGATCATGTTACAAGTGATATAGCTGTAGGGTTAAGAACGCCTATGTCCAATGCTGAAAGAATTAAGATTCAGCATGGTTGTGCTAAGGCTAGTTTGATTGAAAGGGATCAAAAGATAGATATTTTAGATACTAGTGGTAAAAAGAAGCATAGTATTTCTCAGCAAATGTTATGTAATATTATTGAACCTAGAGTTGATGAAATATTCACCTTGGTTAAGCAAGAAATTCGAAAGGCAGGATATGATGATTTGATTCCAGCAGGAGTAGTTGTAACCGGAGGAGCTTCTTTGTTGGATGGGATTCCCCAATTGGCTTCTGAAAAATTGGATTTACCTGTTAGAGTAGGAGTACCAGACAATATTGATACATTGTTAAATTACATAGATGGTTCCATTTATGATATTGGTGAAGGTTACTCTGAGTTTTCTAAGGATAATGGAGCTATTTTCTCTACAGGAGTTGGATTAGTTCATTATGGAGCAGAGGTTTTAGGTGAAGATTCTCTAGAAGATATGGGTGAAGAAGAGATAATAAATGATTTATTTGATAAAGTTAAAAGCTGGTTTAAAGAAATTTTCTAATCAGTGAGTAAAGGGGGTAGTTGAAATGTTTGAATTCGATTCTGAAATGGAACAATTCGCAAATATAAAGGTAGTTGGGGTTGGTGGTGGTGGAAATAATGCTGTTAACCGTATGATTGAATCTGGTTTAAAAGGAGTAGAGTTTATTGCTGTTAATACTGATGGGCAAGCATTAGTTTCATCACGAGCAGAAGTAACTTTGCAAATTGGAGAAAAATTGACTGATGGATTAGGTGCTGGAGCTGAGCCAGATATAGGGGCTCAAGCTGCTCAAGAAAGTCAGGAAATGATAGCTGATGCTTTAAAGGGTGCAGATATGGTCTTTATTACAGCAGGCATGGGAGGTGGAACTGGAACAGGAGCTGCTCCAGTTGTGGCTCAGATAGCTAAAGAGGTAGGTTCTTTGACTGTTGGAGTTGTAACTAAGCCTTTCACAGTAGAAGGACGACAGAGGATGAGAAAAGCACAACAAGGAATCGGAAATTTAAAAGAGCAGGTAGATACTTTGATAACTATACCGAATGATCGTTTATTAGATGTTGTAGAAAAGAAGACATCATTGATTGATGCTTTTAAGACTGCTGACGATGTCTTAAGACAAGGAGTACAAGGTATTTCTGATTTGATTACGATTACTGGATTAATAAATTTAGATTTTGCAGATGTGAAAACGATTATGACTGATGCGGGTTCTGCATTAATGGGGATTGGAAATTCAAATGGTGAAAATAGAGCAGCAGAAGCTGCTAAAGCAGCAATTGCCTCTCCACTACTAGAGGCTTCAATCGATGGAGCAAGAGGTGTATTAATAAATATAACTGGTGGTTCAGATTTGGGTTTGCATGAAGCCAATGAAGCTACTCAAGTAATTTCTGAAGTTGCTGATGATGAAGCGAATATTATTTTAGGAACAGTTGTTGATGAAAAGATGGAAAATGAAGTTAAGGTGACAGTAATTGCTACTGGTTTTGATAGAAGCCAGCAGGTAGAAGATAAAGGTCAACCTGTTTCTGCTGAAGATAAGACCAAGGATGAAACGCCATCAGCAGATGATTTGGATATAAAATCTTTTTCTAATAATGATTTAGATATTCCAGCATTTTTAAGGAAAAATAAAAAAGTTTGATCTTAATCTCGATGCCTTAGGGGTATCGAGATTTTTTATTCGTCAAATAAAGACATTTAATTACGAAAAAAGATTTATTTTTAGTTTCTTTTTCAAGTTATATTTCTATTTTATACAAATATAAATGTTATAAGGGGGAGATTGAGAAATTACTTATTATGAAATTAATAGTTTATTTAGATTTATTATTATTGATTAATTTAATTATGAATTATTTGATTTTGTGGGCTACAGCTAAATTATCTGATTTAACGTATAATATTTGGAGATTATTGATAACCTCATTATTCAGTACAGTTTATACTTTAATGATTATTTTACCAAAATTTAATTTTTTAAATAGAGTTTCTATTCATTTTTTGGTCTCTATAATTATGTTAATAATTTCGTTTGCCCCTCTGACTAAAAGGTTATTTTTAAAGACGATAGGTTATTTTTATCTGATTACTTTTGTAACTGCTGGAGTTATTTTTGCTGTTTATAACTTAACAGGAGGTTCTCCATTAGATACTTTAGATCAAGTATTGAATATTTCGCCTGATAAGTTATGGATTATTCTTCTAGGATCATTGGTAATTGTGGTTATCGGTAAATTTGGATGGTTATTGATTCAAAGTAAATTGATTCCAGATATTTTCTGCATTCCAATTACAATTAAATTTGATGATCAGTCTTTACAATTAGTTTCTTTAGTAGATACAGGAAATCAATTACAAGATCCGTTAACTAAAGTTCCAGTTATAATTGTTGAACTGGGAGCAATGATTGAAATTTTACCTGATAAATTAAAAGAATCGTTTAGTCGGTATAAAAGTGATAGTAGCCAGTTGCTGAGTGAGATGATTGATACTTCTTGGTCAAGTAGGTTTCGTCTGATTCCTTTCTCTACAATTGGAAAGGATAATGGAATGTTAGTAGGATTTAGACCTGATGAAGTAAGGATTCAGACTGAAGAGGGAATTGTAAAGACTAGTCGAGTTATTGTTGCGTTACAAGATGGTTCTTTAGACAATAATAATAATTATCAAGCCTTATTGAATCCTGAGGTATTAAGATCAGTTGAGAATTAATAAATTTAGGGAGGGGATATTTTGTGTTCATTAGTCTTAGGTGCTAAGTGGAATTGTAGATTAGGAATGGTTAAGTTATTACAGGTATTAGGATTATATAATGCTAAGAATGTATTTTATGTTGGGAGTAGTGAAGCTTTACCTCCACCTTTATCGACTCAGGAGGAAGAATTTTTACTTTCCAAATTAGATAATGGAGATCAAGCTGTTAGAAGTATATTAATTGAAAGGAATTTGAGGTTGGTAGTTTATATTGCGCGTAAGTTTGATAATACTGGGATTGATATTGAAGATTTAGTTTCGATTGGTACAATTGGTTTGATTAAAGCAGTCAATACTTTCGATGTTACTAAAAATATTAAGTTAGCAACGTATGCCTCACGGTGTATTGAGAATGAGATCTTAATGTATTTACGAAAAAATAATAAGAAGAGATCAGAAATTTCTTTTGATGAGCCTTTAAATATTGATTGGGATGGAAATGAATTAAAATTATCTGATGTACTAGGAACTGAGATCGATTTAATTTATAAATATATTGAAGAAGAGGTTGACCGAGAATTATTAATAGAAGCTATGGAAGGTTTAACACCTCGCGAAAGGAAAATTATGATTTTGCGTTTTGGTTTACAGGATGATAAAGAGGAATTAACTCAAAAAGAAGTGGCTGATTTGTTGGGGATTTCACAATCTTATATTTCTAGATTAGAAAAAAGAATTATTCAAAAGTTACAAGCTGAGATTGATAAGATGAAATAATTTGAGTGTTTTCAGGTGAAATAAAATATTAGAAGTTGAAAATTTAATTGTTAGTGGGAATGAAATTAATTGAGAACATTAAATCTATTTGTGGAGGGATATAATGAAAATTGAAAATAATGAAATAATAACAACAACTGAGATAATCAAGCAAATTTTTGGCATGAAAGAGAGATTGATTTATAATTTAAGTGAGCGGGTTCGATATGAACAGATTTATAATTATTTGATCGAAGCTGGTGCTAAAGAATTAGGAGTTAGGGAGTTCAAAGGAGGAAAGTATTTATTTTTGCAGTTAAATAGGGAAAATTATCTGATTCCAACTGAGATTTTTGATGAGTTTGATGAAGAGTGGATTAGGAGATTAAAGGCACCAGAAGAATCAGTAACTAAGGAACCTTCATCTAATAATCTCATTTCTTTAATTGAAAATATTTGCTAATTTTTGCAGGAAAAATTATTTGAATCGAGAAAGATTAACATTGAAATAATGTAATAAAGATGAGATAATAAATATTAGATTAGGGGTAATATTTTTTAGTTAAAGATTCTAGAGACGGAGGATAATCATGGAAAAATACAGAAAAGTAGTAGTTGGATTAATAATTGTTTTATCTGTACTAGGATGTGATGCATTAGGGGAGGATATTCAATCTGCTCATGATACAACTTATATGATGGGAACAGTAGTTCAAGGGCAAGTTTATGCACCTCAAGCAGAAGAGTTGTTAGCAGAAGGTTTTGCTGTTATTGATAGGGTTGAAGCTAAAGTAAGTAAGAATATTGAAGGTAGCGAAATCGATAAAATTAATCAAGCTGCTGGGAAAGAAGCAGTTGAAGTAAGTGAGATTACCTTTGAAATAGTTGCTGCTGCTAAAGAATATGCTCAGTTGAGTGGGGGGAAATTTGATCCTACCATTGGCCCAGTTGTTGAGTTGTGGGGGATTAATACGGAGCAAGAAAGGGTTCCTGAACTCGAAGAGATAGAGGAACAGTTAAAACTGGTTGATTATAATCAAATTGAATTGGATCATGAAGAGCAGACAGTTTTTCTAAAGCAAGAAGGTATGATCTTAGATGTTGGTGGGATTGCTAAAGGTTATGCCGCCAATGAAGCAGTTGCTTTATTTAAAGCAAGATCAGCTAAAGGTGGTTATGTTAATATGGGTGGTGGAGTTACTGCTACAGGTACCAAGTCTAATGGTGATTTGTGGCGAATAGGAATCAAAGATCCACGCTCTGATGATGATGGTGAGGTTGTAGGAATTGTAGAACTAACTGATCTAACAGTTGATACATCTGGGGATTATGAAAGATTCTTCTTCGAAGATGGTGTCAGATACCACCATATTATGGATCCTGAAACAGGTTACCCAGCTGAGAGTGATGTGATGGGGGCGACAGTAATCACTACTGATCCAACTGAAGCTGATGTATTGGCCACAATAATTTATTTGTTAGGAGCTGAAGATGGCTTAGAGCTGATTAGAGGAATGGAAGATGTTGATGCTTTGGCTATTGCTGAAGATCAGAAGATATATATGACAGATGGTTTGAAAGATAAGGTTGAGATAGTTAGAGAGGATAAGTATCAAGTACAAGAATAGTGATTAGTGACTAGTAATTATCTAAAATTAAATATTATGTTAAATAGGTGATTTATTATTTGTTGGGGAAAGCCTGATAGGTAATAAGTTTAAAAGGGAAGTCTGCATGAGATCAAGGAAGCTACTCGGTTTCTTCTTGTGACAGCGCGGTCCCGCCACTGTAAATGATGGAGCTGTTTCTTTGTGATTGCCACCTGATTATCAATTTAAATAATCGGGGAAGGCTGGAGAAGCTAAGTCATAAGCCAGGAAACCTGCCTGTTTAACGAGTAACTTTTAAAGTTGCGGAGTGGATGATGGAAAAGTCCACAACCTCCTAAGGGAGGTTGTGGACTTTTTTCTATTTATTAGAACAGAGAGTCTTCTCAGCTAAAAGGGAATATTGGAAAAGTGAATATCTAGTCTTAGGATGCTTTGTAACTATTGATGGTCTAAGGGTTTGTGGTTTTATGATTTTGAATTTTAATTGTCAATTATCAATTGTCAATTGTCAATTAGACGGGGGTGCAGAGAAATTTAGTTATCCGCGAAGCATTGTAATAACAGGATTTAATTTAGCTGAGAGCTTATAGATAAAAAAAGGAGGCGAGAAGATGAAAGCAGCTATATTAAAAGCTCCTGGAGATTTTCAATTAGAAGACTTACCTCAACCAAAATGTTTGCCAGGAGGAGTTTTAGTCAAAGTAATTATCAGTGCAGTTTGTGGTGCTGATGTAAAAATGATTGATAAGGGGCATAAAGCTTTAAATTATCCTAGAATTTTAGGGCATGAAATTACAGGAGAGATAATAGAAAGTGATGTAGACAAGTTTAAGAAAGGAGATAGAGTTCAAATAGCTCCAGGAGTTGTTTGTGGAGAGTGTAGTTTTTGTCGAAGAGGGATTACAAATAATTGCGAAGAGATAGATATACTCGGATTTACTAAAGATGGTGGCTTTGCAGAATATTTGGCTATTTCGGCGAAAGGAATAAAAGCTGGAGTTGTAAATTTGATTCCAGATAATTTATCCTTTTCTGAAGCGGTTTTTGCTGAGCCTTTGGCCTGCTGTATTAATGGAATGGAGTTAGCTCAGATAAAGCAAGGTGATGATGTATTGATAATTGGAGCAGGGCCAATTGGTTATTTACAAGTTATGTTAGCTAAAAATTATGGTGCTAACCAAATAATATTAGCAGATAAATTAGATACTAGATTGGAGTTTGCGAGTTTTTCAGAAATAGACTATGTGATAAATACTAGCAAAGAACCGTTAGAAAAGGCTGTAAATGAAAGAACTAAGGGGCAAGGAGTAGATGTGATTATATTGGCATGTGGTCAAGCAGCTGTTGACTATTCGCTAGTGGAGGTGTTGGATTTTAGAGGAAGAATATTATTATTTTCTGGATTACCTAAAGATAATTCAAGGTTAGAGATAGACGGTAATTTATTGCATTATGGAGAGAAAACATTAGTAGGAGCTTATGGTTGCACTACTAAACAAAACAGGGGAGCTTTAAAGCTTATGGCGGAAGGAAGAGTAAAGGTTGATTGGCTTATAACTGAGGAAATTTCACTAAATCAAATTTTTAGTGGGATAGAAAAGACTAGGAATAAAAAAGGATTGAAGACAATTATTAAGGTTTAATTAAAAGAAAGGAGAGATTAATTAATGGAGCCAAAAGTGAGTAAGGAATTTGGGATGAAGATTGGTAAATTAATTGAGGGAAGTAACTTTTCTCGAGAAGAGATGAAGGATATGTTTTCTAAAGTTCTTTTGAATCGAGAGACTGAAATGCACCAAGGGGCTTTTTTGGCAGCTTTAACAGTTAAAGGAGAGACTGTTGAAGAAATAGCTGGCAGTTGGGATGCTATTTATGAATTAGATACTGTGAAAGCAAGTCCTAATATTAGTCAGCCTTTAGTAGAAAATTGTGGAACCGGGATGGATGATGTAGATACTTTTAATATTAGTACTGCAGCTTCTATGGTTGCTGCTACTGCGGGTGTTGTTATGGCTAAACATGGTTCTAGGGCAATTACATCAAATTGTGGTACTATTGATATTCTCGAAGAATTGGGAGTAGGGGTTGAGTGTTCTCCAGAGGTTATAGTAAAAAGTATTGAACAAGCAGGTATTGGAATTTTCAATGGGATGGATTCTCAAGTACATCCTACAGCATTAGGGAGAATTCTTTCTAAGATTTCTTTCGGAACGACTTTGAATATAGCTGCTTCTTTAGCAAATCCTGTTTGTCCTCAATATGGAGTACGTGGTGTCTATTCTAAAGAATTATTAAAGCCTGTAGCACAGGTGATGCATGAAATTGGATATAAAAAAGCAATTGTTGTTCATGGTTTAGCGGAAGATGGAGTTCGAGGGATGGATGAGGCTTCTACATTAGGTGAAAATTATATTGTAGAAATTCAAGAGGATGGAAAGATAGATGAATATTCCTTTATACCAGAGGATTTAAATATAGAAAGAGTAATTAGTAAAGAGATTGCTCCAGATAAAGACCGTCGAAAAGAGGCTCTAAAAATGTTATCTGTACTAAAAGGTAAAGAAGGGGGAGCAAGAGAGGATATTGTATGTTTGAATGCAGCTTTAATATTGTATTTAATGGATTATAGTGCTCAAATTAAAGATGCTTATCTTCAAGCTAAGGATATTGTAGCTTCAGGAGAAGCTATTGAAAAGTTAAAGGAATGGGTTAGGACTCAAAATGTAAATTCAGAACAGAAATTAGCTAAATTAAATAGCTTATTAGAAAAAATTTAAAAAGGAGGCTATTCAATGAGGTTATATGCTTTGAAATCTGATAAGGGGTATTTAAAGGATAATAAGAATGGTGGGTATCAGCTTGTTACTTTGAATAAAGCGTCGGTATTTGCTAGGTATGATTCTGAAAAGTTAAATCAACTTAAAGAACAAGCTGAAAAGGATAACCTTTCTAATTTGAGATTATCAGAGTTAAAGATAACAGAAAAGGAAGTAGAATTTTAAAAATATATAAAGGAGGAAGAAAAATGACTCAATTATTAAAAGCAAGAGAAGGTATTATTACTCAAGAAATGGAGGAAGTAGCTAAAAGGGAGGGTCTAGCAGCAGAGCTTATCAGAAAGGAGGTAGCAGCAGGAAAGATAGTAATTCCTAAGAATAAGAAGAGAGGTTCTAGTCTAAGTCAAGGCTTTGGAAAGGGCTTAAAGACTAAGGTAAGTACTAGTGTTGGTCTATATGAGGATTATACAGATTTGGAGACAGAGTTAGAAAAGATTGATTTGGCTGTAGAGTTAGGTACAGATGCAATTATGGATTTAAGTAAGGATGGAAATATAGATCAAGCACGCCGAGAGGTATTAGCAAAGACAGATTTACCAGTAGGAACATTACCTATTTATCAAGCAGCTAAAGAGAGTGAAGAGAAGAGAGGCTCAATCTTAGATATGACTGTTGATGATATGTTTGCAGTAGTAGAAAAGCAGGCAGCAGATGGGGTTGATTTTATTGGTGTTCATGCTGGGTTAACTTTAAATGTTTTAGAGAGGTTGAAGATTGAAGGAAGGATTGAAGGTTTAGTCAGTCATGGGGGCCAAATTTTAGCAGGTTGGATGTTGCATCATGGGCAAGAGAATCCTTTTTATAAAGAGTATGATCGTTTATTAGAGATTACTAAAGAGTATGATGTAACTATTAGTTTAGCAGATACTTTCCGACCTGGAGCTATAGAAGATTCTTTGGATCGAGCTCAGGTACAGGAGTTAATTGTTTTAGGTGAATTGGTAAATAGAGGACAGCAGGCTGGAGTTCAGATGATGGTTAAGGGACCAGGTCATGTGCCATTAGATCAAATTGAAAGTACTGTACAGTTACAGAAGGAGATTTGTCATGGGGCTCCATATTTTGTCTTTGGCCCGTTAGTAACTGATTTAGCGACTGGAGAAGATGATATAAATTCAGCTATTGGAGGAGCTTTTGCTGCTTCGGCGGGTGCTGACTTCTTATGTTATGTAACGCCTGTGGAGCATCTTGATTTTCCAACTACAGAAGATATTAAAGCTGGAGTAATGGCTGCTAAGATTGCTGCTCAAGTTGGAGATCTGTCTAAAGGTCGAGAAGATGCTTGGGAACAAGAAGAAAAGATGGCTTATGCTAGAAAGAGATTGGATTGGGAAGCAGAGATAGAGTTGTCTTTAAATCCTGCCGAGGCTAGACGGATGAGAGAGAAGAGTAATCCAGGTGATGGTGATGGTTGTGCTATGTGTGGGGAATATTGTGCAATTAAAGTTGTTACTCAACATTTAAATTAATAATTAAGGGGGTATAAATAAAATGACACAGTTAATTAAGGCACGAGAAGGAATTATTACTGAGGAGATGGAAGTAGTAGCTAAGAATGAAGGGTTCACTTCTGAAGAGATTAGAAAAAAGGTAGCTCAAGGAGTAGTTGTAATTCCTAGAAATGTAAATCGAGCTAGAGATAATTATATAGGCATTGGAACAGGCTTACGGACTAAGGTGAATGCTAGTATGGGAGCTTCTAAGGATTATCCTGATCAAGAAAGAGAGAAAAAGAAGTTAAAAACAGCTTTGGATGCTGGAGCAGATGCAATTATGGATCTCAGCACAGGTGGAGATATCGATCAGATTAGGGAGAATACTTTACAAATTGCTGAAGTACCTGTGGGAACTGTACCGATTTATCAAGCGGGGATTAAAGGGATTGAAGAATATGGTTCAGTAGTAGAAATGAAGGCAGAGGATATCTTTGCTGAAATTGAGAGACAAGCTAAAGCTGGGGTAGATTTTATGGCAATTCATTGTGGGATGACTTTAGAGGTATTGGAGAGATTAAAGAATGAAGGAAGAATTACTGATGTAGTCAGTCGAGGAGGAGGATTTTTAACTGGTTGGATGTTACATCATAACCAAGAAAATCCTTTATATGCAGAGTATGATAGGGTTTTGGAGATTGCTAAAAAGTATGATGTTACTCTAAGTTTAGGTGATGGAATTAGACCAGGGGCAATTGTTGATTCGATGGATCGAGCCCAAATGCAAGGGTTATTGATTACTGGGGAACTAGTTCAACGGGCCAGAGAAGCTGGCGTGCAGGTAATGGTCGAAGGGCCAGGTCATGTACCTTTAAATCATATTGATACTACGATTCAGTTACAAAAAGAGTTATGCCATCAAGCCCCATTCTTTATCTTAGGTATGTTGGTAACTGATATAGCTGCGGGTTATGATCATATAGTAGCAGCAATTGGAGGAGCAAAAGCTACTTGGGCTGGAGCTGACTTTGTCTGCTATGTAACTCCTGCTGAACATTTAGGTTTACCCGCACCAGAAGATATTAAAAGAGGAGTAACAGCGGCTAAAATAGCTACCCATGCTGGAGATATTGCTAAAAGAGGTGAACAAGCTAGTCGATTAGATAAAGAAATGGCTCGAGCTAGGGTGAAGAGTGATTGGGAAGAGCAGGCTAGGTTAGCAATTAATTCAGAGAAGGTGTTAAGTAGTAAGGAAGATGAAATTTCAGAGCAGAGGGTGATGGATCAGAAAGCAGAGCCAATGGAGATAGCTGCGGAATACATTGGGTAATTACAATTATGTGTCACTTTGTGACACATAATTGGGTTGACAGTGTACAGTGAACAGTTTACAGTTAAGATCAAAATCTTAAAAGCTTAAAACCTTAGAAACTATATCAACTGTAAACTGTACACTGATATAAAGTGGCAAAGTGCCACTTTATATCAATATTGTTTAAAAAAACATAGAAAAAGGAGAGATAATAATGGAATTACTAGAACAAACAATAGCTAAGATTGAAAGGTTAAATAAAGAGAAGATGGCGGAAGCACAAGATAGATTAGATAGCTTAACCAAGCCACCAGGAAGCTTAGGCAAGTTAGAGGAGATTGCAATTAAGCTAGCAGGAATGAAAGGAGAGGTATTTACAAAGGTTGATCAGAAGGTACATATTGTCATGGCTGGTGATCATGGAGTAGTAGAGGAAGGAGTCAGTACTTGTCCGTCAGATGTAACTACTCAGATGGTTTATAATTTTTTAAATGGTGGAGCAGCTATTAATGTTTTGGCTAGACAGGTTGGGGCCAAGGTCAAAGTCGTTGATATTGGTGTAGCTAATGAAATAGAAGCTGATAAAATAATTAGTAGAAAGGTTAAAGCAGGAACTGATAATATGATTTATGGGCCAGCAATGTCACAGGCAGAAGCTATTTCTAGTATAGAAGTAGGGATTGAAGTTGTACAAGATTTAATTGCCGATGGTGCGAACTTGATCGGAACTGGAGAGATGGGAATTGGCAATACAACACCTAGTAGTGCAATTATAGCTACAGTTACAGATTTATCATTAGAGCAGCTAGTTGGTCGAGGAACTGGGATTGATGATCAGAAATTGGCTAAAAAGAAGGAAATTATTGCTCAAGCATTGGAATTAAATCAGCCTGATAGCGAGGATGGAATTGATATATTAGCTAAGGTTGGAGGTTTAGAAATAGGTGGTTTGGCTGGAGTTATGCTGGGAGCTGCTGCTAATAAGACTCCTGTGATGGTAGATGGTTTGATTTCAGCAGCAGCGGCTGTGATTGCCTATAAACTGGAGCCTAAAGTAAGCAATTATTTAATTCCGTCCCATAGATCTGTGGAACCAGGGCATATCAGAATGCATGAGATATTAGGTTTAGAACCGATGTTGGAGATGGATATACGGTTAGGAGAAGGCACTGGAGCAGTATTGGGGATGGAGTTAGTGGAAGCAGCAACGAGAATTATCAGTCAGATGGCTACTCTTGAAGAGGCTGGAGTTGCTGCAAATAAATAAATCAAAGGAGAAATTATATAATGGGAACTAAAGTTAATATAGAAACAAGTACAAATGATTTTTGGAATACTAAGAGGTTAGTCAGGATGGCTTTATTTGTTGCATTAGGAACGGTAGGTGGTTTTATTCCACTACCTAGCCCAACTGGTACGGTAGGGCTAGATTCAGCTCCAGGCTACTTTTTGGCCCTTTTTGCTGGAGGATTTGAAGGAGGAATTGTGTTAGGGATCGGTCATCTAGTGTCAGGGATTAAAGCTGGTTTTTCACTCGGGCCAATCCATCTGCCGATTGCAATTGGGATGGCAGTCTGTGGTTGGTTACTCTGGTATGTTAATCAGAAATTTAATTTAATCGCAGCAGGGATAGTAGCCACTTTGTTTAATGGAGTAATTTTAAATGCTTTATTGATTCCATTGTTGGGGGTAGGCTTCTTTATGGGGATGACGCCTGTATTATTAGTAGCTTCAGCAATTAATATTGTGATAGCGATCGTAGTTTATCGTTTTTTGGATAATAGATAATTAGTTTTTGATAATTTAATTGAGGTGATAGATGTGCAAAGGGATATTTCAGTGATTGATTTAGATGATCAGCAACAGTTAGTAATAGCTTGTGACTCTATCGGGGGGATTGGCCCTAAGGAAGAAGATTCTTTACAGGTGCCTGGTGAGATAGTTGGTAAACTTGGGGTTAGAGTAGCTTTACTGGAGGTATTGGCAGTTAGGGCTAAACCAGTGACAGTAATTAATACTTTAAGTGTTGAATATGAACCAACAGGTAAGGAAATTATAAGAGGGATCAAAGAAGAAATAGCTGGTTTAAGTATTGGCCCAGATAAGATATTGAATGGAAGTACCGAGGAGAATGTAGCTACCACCCAAACAGGAGTAGGAATTACAGTAATTGGAGTAGCTAATAAAGATAACTTGAAGTTAGCTAACTCTAAAGCAGGAGATATATTGGTAGCGATTGGTCTACCTAAAGTAGGTGGCGAGGTTTTAACTGCTGCTAATGAAATTGTTTCTTTAAAGGAGATGGAGCAGTTATTAGAGCTGAATTATATTTATGATATCTTACCTGTCGGCTCTAAGGGGATAAAATATGAGGCTGAATTATTAGCTGAAATGAATGGGTTAAATCTTAATTTAGTTAATCAAGCAGAGATCGATCTTAAAAAATCGGCTGGCCCTGCTACTGTCTTATTAGTTACTTTGCCTGAAAATAGATTAGATGATTTGCAGCAAGATATTTCTAAGTCGGTCAATTTATTAGGCAATTTTTATCAAATAAGGTGAAGAAATTGTAGGGGCGTATTATAATACGCCCCTATTATAATTAGAGATGAGGAGATCTAAATCAATGGATAAATTATTTAATTTTAGTATTTATGGATTATCTTGGTTTGATAATCAGTGGGAGCAAGTAGTTGAATTTTGTCAGCAAAATGGCTTTGCTGGAGTTGAATTATTAGCAACTGGAGTAATAGATAGCCAATTTTTTGACACAATACCTGAGGAGTTAATTAAGGGGCTTCACCTTTCTTATCATTTAAATTGGTTAGGAGTTGGTGAAACTAAAAATAGCTTAGATTTAAAAGAGTTAATTGAAAATTATCGTCAAGAGTTGAAGTTGGCTGCCCAATTAGAGGTCGATTATGTTGTCTTTCATGCAGCTAATGCTAGTTTTGAGGAAATATTAACTGCTGAATTTAAGTTTAGTAATGCTGAGATCTTAGCTAAAATAGCTAAGATTATCAATCAAATTATAGCTGGATTGGAGTTTGATTTTAAATTATTATTTGAAAATCTATGGTGGGGAGGGCTTGATCTCTTAAGTCCTAGAGAAACAATTGATTTTTTGCAGAAGATAAATTATGATCAAGTGGGTTTGATGTTGGACACAGGCCATTTGTTAAATACAAAGTTGGAAGTGAAGACTGAAGCAGAGGCGGTTAATTATATTATAGAGGTTTTATTAGATTATCAGCAACCTGCTAAATTATTTGCTGGTATGCATTTGCATAAATCTTTATCTAGAGCTAAGCGAGTAGAAGAGCGTAAAGAATTATATCAAAAGTTTAGAGTTAGTAATAATCAGGAAGAGCAGGAGAGATTAGTAGGAGAGTTTATTTCTAAGATAGATCAACATTTGCCCTTTTCTGAGGTGTCTCCTAAGAGAGTCTTGGAAATAGTAGATCCAGATTACGTAATCTATGAATTTGTTTGTTCTGAAAAGGGGGGATTTGTTAATTATCTGCAGACTCAAGATCAATTATTCTGATATTTTTAAAAGGTTTAATTTTTTAAGTAAGAAAAATTAAAAAGCAACTTTGTTTCCAACTCTAAATTTAGGGTTGGAAATTTTTTCGTGTAAGGTCTTTTGATAGTTGAGAAGGAGAATTTTTTATTACAAAGAATAATAATTATTATAAGTAACAAATATAGAAATGGGAAAATTATACAAGGGGTTTTTATTCCTTAAAGTAGCTCCAGTTGATTAAATATTTAATGCTATATATAATAATTAAGTAATCGACTTATAATATTAAATAGGAATTTAAAGGGGTGTAGTGAACAAGGATGGAGTCATTTGATTTTAGCGATCCTGTAGTTCAAAAGATATTATTTTCAGTTGGAGCTATAGTCTTTAATTACTTTATTACTTTCTGGGTGATAAGATTCATTAATAACAAAGTAGATGATTTTAAAAGGCGTCACCGGAGTAGGCGTTACACCTATTATTTAGCTACCTTGATAAATTTTGTAATTTTAGTCTTGATTTGGGCAGATAGGACAGGTACAATTACTACTTATTTAGGTTTTTTATCAGCCGGATTAGCTTTGGCCTTACATGATGTGATCTTAAATTTAGCTGGTTGGGTCTTGATTATGTTACGTCGTCCCTTTGGGCTTGGTGATCGGATTGAATGGGATAGTGTTAAAGGGGATGTAATCGATATTCGGGTTTTTTATACATCTTTATTGGAGATAGGAAATTGGGTTGACTCTGATCAGAGTACAGGTCGGATAGTACATATTCCAAACAGCAATATTTTTCGTGAAGCCTTATTTAATTATACACGTGGTTTTGAATATTTGTGGAATGAACTTAAATTTTTGGTTACCTATGAAAGTGATTGGGAAAAGGCGAAGGAGATTATTCTGGAAACTGCTGAGCAAGAAGGAGAAGAGATTCAGGAGCTGGCAAAAAGAAAGATTAAATTGATGTCTAAGCGTTATATGATCAAATACAGTAAATTTTCTCCGATTGTCTATCTGGATACTGCAGATAGTGGGGTAGAGATAACTTTGCGTTATCTAACGACAGCTAGAGGGAGAAGGTTAGTTGAGAGTCGAATCAGGGAGGTTATTTTGAAAAAGTTTGCACAGGAATCAGAGATTGATTTTGCTTATCCGACAACTCGTTTTTACACCACAGAAGAATAGGAGAGATGAAAATGTCTGAATTAATTAGATTTGGAGTTTCTATTGATGAAAAATTATTAAAGAAGTTTGATCAATTAATTGAAGATGGTTATACAAATCGTTCTGAAGCAATTCGTGATCTAATTCGAGATAAAATTGTAGAAGAGAAATGCCAAGATGAAGAGGAAGATGTTGTAGGAACCTTAACTTTATTTTATGATCATCATCAGCGAGGAACAACTGAGAAGATGATGACAATTCAACATGATTATTATTCTTTATTTAAGTCTAATTTACATCTGCATTTATCTCATCATATCTGTTTAGAGGTGATTATAGTAGAAGGTAAGAGAAAGAAACTTAATGAGGTAACACAGAAGTTAATTGGACTACGTGGGGTTAAGCATGGTAAGTTGACAGTTTCTGCAGTCGATGAATCTTTGTAGTTATTAGTAACTGGTAATTAGTGACTGGAAAAATCAAAAGAAAAACGTTGAAAGCTCCGATCTTCTATTGGCAGAAGATTGGGGCTTTTTGTATGAGATAGATCAAATTAAGATAGAGTGTAAAAAAATTAAATTTTAAGAAGGACTTTTCTAAAAGAAGAAGAATTACTATATTAGAGTAACACAAAAAATATTATAATAACACAAAAGGAGAGGTTGAAATGAAATTTTTAGGAACAGAACTTAGGAGATTTGCAGTGGTAGCTTTTGTAGCATTATTAGTCTTCAGCTTGACTGGAGGAGAGGCGTTGGCCCATGAAATGGTTTTGGATTTCCCACAACAAGTGGAGAGTGGAGAGGAAGTAGAGATAGAGTTTTTCTTTGGACATTATCCTAATGCCCCTGATGTTGAACATTCTTTCTTTACTGCTTTAGAAAATAATGCAGAGCTAATGGTACTCAATCAAGAAGGGGAATTAACAGAGTTAGATTTTAATTTGGAAGAGAATAGCTATGCAGCTAGCTTTATTCCAGATGAAGAAGGGTTTTACTGGGTGGTTGCTATTGGATCTAGAGGTGTAGTCGATAGAAGTGATCGAGATCCATCTGGTGGAATGCAGTTGCGTTATTATGATGCTAAAGCTCCTTTATTAGTTGGTGATGTAGATCAAATTACAGCTTTTGAAACCCCATTAGGAGTAGAATTTATTGACCAAATTGATTCACTGACTGTTGGAGAGGAAATTAGCTTGGAGCTAGATTATGATGGCGAGTTAGTCAGTAATCAAGATGTAACTATTGTTGGCCCTAATGATAGAGTAGAGCAAGTGACAACTAATGAAGAAGGGATTTTAAATTTTGAATTTGATGAAGCAGGAAGATGGTTTATCCATGTTGGAAATATGACTGATTTGGAGCGACAGGGAGAAGATTATGCAGAGGATAGCACCGAAATGGTCCAATATGATCGTGTTAGGTATAATTCAGCTTTGTATTTGGAAGTAGAAGAAAAGCTAGGATTCTTCCAAAGATTATTTGGCTGGTAATTTAGATTTTTAAGCAGGAAAAAGTTGATTTATGGTGAATAATTAAATTAATAACAATAAAATACGTTGATGATTGGGTCCTTTAGTTTATTAAAGGAGAATAGGGAAGCAGGTGAAAATCCTGGACGGGCCCGCCACTGTAACTAGCTATAAAGCAGTGAATAATGAATAGTTAATAGTTGAAATTCAAAATCAAAATCAAAATCAAAAACAAAAACTATTAACTTATTGACTGCTAAAAGGACTTAGTAAAACCACTTGGAGCAACTGGTAACTAGTAGCTAGTGATTGGTAATTGGTAACTAATTACTAATCATAAATTACTAATTACTAACCTCCAGGGAAGGTGAAGTTCTTACAGCTGGAAGTCAGGAGACCTGCCTAATCATTGAGCCTACTGGATCTTCGATGGTAAGAAGGGTAGGTAATTAGTATAATGGCTAGTTATCCTCGATCTTTGCTAAGAAGGTTGAGGATTTTATTTTTAATATTCTAAAAGATAAAAACTAGGAGGAGTAAAATGATATTGAATAAGAAAGCAGGTATTTTAGTAGTAGTTATGGCTATGTTATTTGTAGTAGTCAGTGGTTGTGGTCAAGATGGTGCTCAGCAAGTAGAAGAAAAGCAAGATTTAGCTGTAGGGATGGCATTTGAACCAGGTAATTTGGATCCGTCAGAGGGTTGGAATGGTTGGTTTAGTGTCCAAAGTGGCATGGGCCAAACCTTATTTAGATTGACAGAGGAGATGGAGTTAGAACCGTGGTTGGTTAAATCATGGGAGCAGAGTGATCAACTAACTTGGGAGATTGAACTAGATGAGGGGATGAAGTTTCATAATGGAGAGTTAGTAGATGCTACGGCGGTTAAGAATTCTTTAGAAAGAACTTTAGAGATCAATAATCGAGCAGAAGGTCTATTGAGAATAGATTCTATCGAGGTTAAGGGTGATAAGCAGTTGCTGATTTCAACAACTGAACCCAATCCAGCCTTAGTCAATTATTTGGCAGATCCAATGACGGTAATTGTTAATGCTGCTGAGGCTGAGAGATTAGGAGAAGAGTTTGCTCAACAGCCAGTCTTAACGGGGCCTTATCAATTACGAGATTATGAGAAGGATGTAGAGATTGTTGTAGAGAGAAATGATGATTATTGGGGGCCAACTGCTCAGCTAGAAGAGATAACTTTCAAGTTTATCGCTGATGAAATGAGTCGAGTAATGGCATTCCAATCAGGCGAGGTTGATATTGCTCAAAATATTCCGACAAGTAGTATAACAAATCTTGAGCAGCAGGATGGGTTGAATGTATTATCTAATTCATCTTTACGGAGTCATATGCTTTATTTAAATCTTGAACGAGCTCCTTTCAGTGATTTGAAGGTGCGGAAAGCAATCAATAAAGCAGTAGATAGAGATGCATTGGCTGAAAGTGTGATGGAAGGAGGAGCAATTGCAGGGGTTGGCCCGTTCCCATTAGCACTACCTTTTGGAGGAGAAGAGTTGGCAGGTTATAATTATGACTTAGAAGAAGCTAACAGATTATTAGAGGAAGCTGGCTGGGAATTAGATTCTGATGGAATTAGAGAAAAAGATGGACAAAGGTTAGAATTGGAGTTATATACTTATGATGCTCGACCAGAACTGCCGATAATTGCCGAGGTAGTTCAAGCACAATTAAAAGAGGTAGGAATAGCTATTGCAATTAGATCAGTAGAAAATATAACTGATGTTTTACAAAATGGAAATTATGATCTGGCTATGTATAGTATGAATACCGCTCCAACTGCTGATCCAGGTTATTTTTTAGAGGTAGTATTTGAAGCTGAGGCTTCCTCTAACTTTAATAATTTTGGTATCTATAAAGTAGATCAGTTGATTGCTCAATTAAGCTCAACCTTTGATTTAGAAGAGAGGAATCGATTGGCTCAGCAAGTTCAAGAGATAATTTTAGAAGAAGCTGCTCATCTTTTCTTAGTCTATCCAACGGTCAATATGGGAGTTAGCGATCAAGTAACTGGCTATCAAGTTCATCCTTCTGAATTTTATCTAGTTAATGAAAGTTTAAATCTCGAGTAAAGGTAATAGGAGGGCCAAATTTGTGCTAAAATATTTACTTAAGAAAGTTATTCACTTAATATTTGTAATGTTAATAGTATCAATTCTGGTTTTTATTTCAATTAGAGTGATTCCAGGTGATTCAGCTGAAGTTATCTTACGGACCAATGGAATAGAGCCGACTGTAGAATCGATAGAGAGATTTAGAGAAGAGTTGGGGCTTAATCAGCCCCTCTTAGTTCAATATATTGAATGGTTAACAGGGGTCTTGCGAGGAGATTTTGGTAGATCATTTATTACTGGACGTCCTGTCTTAGAGGAAGTTTGGTATCGTTTTCCTGCTACTTTGGAATTGACTGCTGGTGGAGTTGTAGTAATGTTGTTATTATCATTGCCAGTAGGAATTTTAGCAGCAGTCTTTAAGAATACAGCATATGATCACTTGGGGCGTATTTTAGCTTTATTAGGTGCTTCTGTACCATCTTTTTGGTTAGGAATGATGTTGATCTATTGGTTAGCTGTTAAGCAGTCTTTCTTTCCAGTTATGGGGCGAGGTAGTTTACAACATTTAATCTTACCAGCGTTTACTTTAGGTTTGGGAATGGCAGCTACTTATTCTCGATTATTAAGGGCCAGTATGTTAGAGGTATTAAAGCAGGATTATATTCGGGTAGCTAGAGCTAAAGGTTTACAAGAGAGAAGTATAATCTTAAAGCATGCTTTAAGGAATGCTTTGATTCCAGTAATTACAGCTTTCGGAGTCAGTTTTGGTCACCTGCTAGGTGGAACTGTAGTAGTAGAGACTGTCTTTACTTGGCCTGGAATGGGTAGATTTGTTGTAGATGCAATCTTCAGTCGGGATTATCCGGTGATTCAAGCGTATGTATTAGTTATGGCATTAGTATTTGTAACAGTCAATTTTCTAGTTGACCTTATTTATCAATTTCTTGATCCACGGATCAATTTTGAAAGGGGAAGTTGAAATGGAAGTTAGTGAGGAAATTCAGCAAAGTCTGCAAAGAAATATAGAAAAGGTAGATAAGGTAGATTTCAATTTGCAACTATTCAATGATAAGTTAGCAATTTTGGGTCTAATAATTATCCTGTCAATTGTTATTCTTGGGGCTTTGGCTCCTTATCTGGCGCCTTATGATCCTATTCAAGTTAATTTAACTAATAGATTACAAGCACCTAATCAAGAATTTGTTTTTGGAACCGATCATTTAGGTAGATGTCTTTTCTCAAGAGTACTGTTTGGGGTTAGAACTTCATTAGCTATTCCTTTCTTTGTTCTGTTAGCAAGTATATTGATCAGTATTCTCTTAGGAACGATGTCTGGCTATTTAGGAGGAAAGATCGATGAATTGATTATGGGAGTGATCAATATATTGTTGGCCCTTCCTAGTCTGGTATTAGCCTTAGCTATTGCGGGATTATTAGGACCAAGCTTATTAAATCTGATGATTGCTTTAGTAGCTACTTACTGGGTCAATTATGCTCGAATTATTCGGGGAATGGTAATCTCTATTAAGCAGAATGAATATATATTGGCAGCTAAAGCTTGCGGAGCAAGTGAAATAAGAATTATAGTGAAACATATTTTACCTAATATTATCTCTCCTATTATCGTCTTAGCGACTCTTGATATGGGTTATATTATACTTAGTGTTTCGAGCCTATCATTTTTAGGATTAGGAGCACAACCTCCAACTGCTGAGTGGGGGGCGATGTTAAATGCTGCTCGCTCTTATTTTCAGTTAGCACCATGGTTAATGTTCTTTCCTGGAATGGCTATTTTATTGGTTGTTTTGGGATTTAATCTATTAGGGGATGGTTTGCGAGATGTTTTTGATCCCAATGAGTTGGTTTAAGAAATTTTAACTAAAAGAAAATATTGATGTTGAAAGCAGTATACAATGGTAATTAAGCTCTTAAGGCATACACTATTCTCCTAATTTGAATTTCTTTAAATTATAAATTTTACTGTACATTGTGAATTGTATTATTTAGTTTGAATTGTGTTATAATGCATGATATTATTTAGGTAATATGATTTTTTAGAGACGTTATGCTATGATTGACATAACGAAAAAACTATAGGAGGTAGAAAAATGAAAAGATCAATGGCAAAAAAGTTAGTATCAATAGTTTTAGTTTTAACTTTAGCTTTTGTGGTTGTAGGCTGTACAGAAGAAGAGGTAACCGAAAAATTAACTTTAGCTACTACAACGAGTACATATGATTCTGGTCTTCTGGGCGAGCTTATGTCTCAATTTGAAGAGGAAAGTGGGTATCAGGCTGATGTAATTGCTGTAGGTACAGGACAGGCTTTAGAGGTTGGACGCAGAGGAGATGCAGATATTATCTTTGTTCATGCTGAAGAGTTAGAAAAAGAATTTGTCGCTGAAGGCTACGGAACAGAACGGACTTATGTAATGTATAATGATTTTGTAGTGTTGGGACCTGAAGATGATCCAGCTAATTTAAAAGGAACAGATGATTTAGGTCTAGCATTGCAAAAAGTTGAACAGATAGGTCTGAAAGGAGAAAGTAGCTTTGCTTCTCGTGGTGATGATTCAGGAACTCATACTAAGGAGCTCAGCCTGTGGAATATTTACGGAATAGATATAGATGGTGATTGGTATAATTCTTTAGGACAGGGAATGGGTGATACTTTAATTACAGCTAATGAGATGCAGAGCTATACTTTAGCCGATAGAGGTACATTTTTATCAATGGAGGATCACTTACCTAATTTAGCGATTCTTTTTGAAGGAGATGAAAATCTATTTAATCCTTATGGAATAATTCCTATTAACCCAGAGCAACATGATGTTAATTATGAAGGAGCAGAGGAGTTAGTAGAATTTTTTGTTAGAGCTGATATTCAAGAACAGATAGGAGAGTTTGGTAAAGATAAGTTTGCTCAGCCATTATTCTTTTCAGATGCTGACTAAGCTTAATTAAATCTATTAATTGGAGGTTTAACATGGATCTTTTAATTGAAGGGTTACAAGAAGCTATCTCTTTATTGATAACTTTTGATCCACGAGTAATTAATATAATTTTAACATCCCTGCAGGTAACAGGAACGGCACTCTTTTTTGCAGCTTTAATTGGAATTCCTCTAGGAGCATTTTTAGGATTGAGTGATTTCCCAGGTAAGTCCATCATTGAAGCAGTACTTTATACAGGGATGGGCTTTCCCCCTGTAGCAATTGGCTTATTAGTCTTTATTACTTTTTCTTCAGCAGGACCTTTTGGTTTTCTTAATTGGTTATTTACTACTCGAGCAATGATTATTGCTCAAATAATTATCTCTTTTCCCTTAGTGGCTGGTTTTACTATGACAGCAGTAAATAGTGTTGATAGTAATTTATTGTTACAACTTAAGGCTTTAGGGGCTACTAAAAGGCAGGTTGTACTAGCGATTTTAAAGGAATCTAGATTAGGGGTTTTAGTCTCGGTCATTGCTGGTTTTGGGGCGATTATATCAGAAGTAGGAGCAGTAATGATGGTTGGTGGAAATATTGAGAGGAGTACTAGAGTACTAACGACAGCAATTGTTTTAGAGACTAGAAAAGGAAACTTTGGTCTTGCAATCTCCTTTGGAATCATTTTATTAACGATTACTTTTGTAGTCAATTTCTGTATGTCTATTTTACCTGGAAGGGGAGGAAGAAATGATTAAGAATAATATAGTTTATATGCTAAATAATATTTCGAAAATTTATGAAGGACGTGATGTCTTATCAATCAATCAATTATCAATTCAAAAAGGAGAGATATTTTGTTTAGTAGGGCCAAGTGGAGCAGGAAAGAGTACCTTATTACGGCTCTTGAATTTTTTAGAAGCACCTGACCAGGGGGAGATTAAATTTTTAGATCAGGTCTATAGTCAATCTAAACAACCTTCTTTAGATATTAAACGTAAGGTAACTACAGTCTTTCAAAGGCCAGCCTTAATGACCAGCTCAGTAGTTAAAAATATTGCATATCCTTTAAAGATAAGGGGAGAAGAGGTTGATTATGATCAAATTGATCAACTTCTAATTAAGCTTGGTTTGGAGGATTTAAAAGATCAAAGAGCTGATAAACTTTCGGGGGGAGAAGCCCAGCGAGTTTCGTTAGCAAGAGCTTTGATCTTTAAACCTGAAGTATTATTGCTTGATGAACCGACCTCCAATCTTGATCCAGCTAATATAAAGATTATTGAAGATATAATTATCGATTATATAAAAACTAATAAGACTACTATTGTGATGGTAACTCACAATCTATTTCAGGCCAAAAGGTTAGCAGATAGGGTGGGGCTATTGCATGATGGAAGTTTTATAGAAGTTAAAGAGAAAGAGGGATTTTTTAACAATCCAGAGCAAGAACTAACTAAAGATTATTTAGCAGGGAGATTAATCTGTTAAGACTGAATCTTTAAAGGAGAGAGAGTTATGAAAGTAAATTATAAAATATGGCTAGAAAATGAGCAAGGTGAACGGGTGATGGGCAAAGGTTTATTAGTTTTATTGAGCCTTATTGAGCAGACTGGTTCTATTAATAAAGCTGCTAAAGTATTGGGGATGTCATATCGTGCTGCGTGGGGTAAATTAAATAAAGCAGAAGAAGAGTTAGGTTATGACCTAATTGAAAGAAGGTCAGGTGGAAGGGGAGGAGGCGGTAGTCGATTAACGGAGAAAGGGAATAGATTACTTGACAAATTCAACAAGTTCAGTAATAAGGTTGATCAAGAACTAAATACAATGTTCTTAGATTTTTTTAATAAATGAATTATATGCATTAATTTAGGCTGAATTTTGATATTGTAAAAGTTTAAAGTTGAGTTTTATTACAAAATGGCTTAAGTCTAAGGTTGAGTTTAAGTTTAAGCCAACCGTTAAAAGCATAAGGGCTTAGGTTTTACTTAAACTTAGACTTAGCCTTAAACTTAATGTTAATTAATTAAAAAATCATATATAATCATCCTCAATTTCTTATGAAAATGGGGGTTTTTTGTTTTTATAGGAGGAAAAAAGGTAAGGAGAGAGAATAATTAATATTAGTAGCATAAATATAATATTTATAACATTATAAATAGAATAGAATTATATCAACTAAATTTAGGAAAGGGGTAAAGTTTATGTCTATTCAACAAGAGATTGAAAGTTATTGGGAAACTAGAGCAGATGTTTATAGCCAATCTATTCAAGAGGAATTGAACTCTTCTAAAAAGGAGATTTGGAAAGAGTTAATTGGAAAACATATCACCAAGTCAGAAGGGGTCAAAGCATTAGATCTAGGATGTGGACCAGGCTTTTTCAGTATCTTAATGTCAGAGCTTGATTATGAGGTAACAGCAGTAGATTGTACATTGGATATGTTACAAGAAGCTAGAAATAATATAGAAAATGAAGATTTTTCGGCTCAATTTCTCAAGGGTGATGTACATAACCTTCCTTTTTTAGATAATAGTTTTGATCTGATAGTCTGCAGAAATTTAGTTTGGAATTTGCCAGAGCCAAAGCAGGCTTATCAAGAATGGTATAGAGTTTTAAAAGAAGGTGGTAAGTTACTTGTCTTTGATGCTAATTGGTATTTAAGGTTGCATGATACTTCTCTGAAGGAGGAGCATAAAAAGGCTATTAAACAGGCTAAAAAAAGAGGATATCGTGATGGTGTTACTAAAAAACAGAAAGATAAGTGTGCTCAGATAGCTGAAGAGTTACCGTTGAGCTATCAATTAAGGCCTAAGTGGGATGAGCAGGTATTAGGTGAGTGTGGTTTTGAAGATATAGTTTTTGATTTAGAGGTTTCCGATAAGGTCTGGGATGAAAAGAAACAGGTCCGTTATGGTACTACTCCTTTATTTTCAGTTTGTGCTAGGAGATGATATTAGTGTTTTATCTAAAATATCTCAAGAAAACTCCATTTGAATTCTGTTTTTGATTCAGGTGGAGATGAATTAAGGCAGTTTTGTCCTTTCTACCTGGGCCCCCGGGTAGAGAGTTTTTTTTAAAAAATTTTTAAAAAATTAATTTTCATAAAGGAATTTCAGATTTGAAATAGAATAAAGAGTATAGTGTTACTTTTATTTTAAAAATACCACTTAATGATATTAATTTTTATTTCGTGTTAAGATAATGGTTTAGATGGGGTTTCCTTGCTATATTTTAGGTGAAACATAAAATTGATAGCAATAATTTCTTCAATAAATTTAAGCTTAGAAAGGATGTTTAACTGTGAATTTAAAAGAAAGATTAAATGATTCAGAATTTTGGAATGAAGCATGGGAACAGGTAAAGAGTAGCTCTTATCATTCAAAGAGACGAGATGATGTTTCTATGCTGGATTATTGGAATGGATTGGCTGAACGCTTTGCCCGTTGGACTGAAAAGGAAAGGACTAAGAGGAGAGTTGATAAAGTTCTTAATTTTTTAAAGGATAGTAATGTATTAGAGAATAAAGGTAAAGTGTTAGATATTGGGGCTGGCCCGGGTACTTTTACTATCCCTGTAGCTCCTTCTTTTTCTCAAATCACTGCTTTAGAACCTGCTTCAGCTATGGTAGATAAACTGCAGGAGATAGCAGCGGAAGAAGGAATAGATAATATTGATTACTTAACTGAGAAATGGGAGAATTTAGAGGAGGAAGAGTTGGTTAATACTTTTGATTTAGTCTTTGCCTCTTTAACTCCAGGGGTTAATGATGTGGCTACGCTAGAGAAGATGATTAATTATTCTAAGGAGTGGTGTTTTCTCTGTCAGTTTGCTGGTCGTCGAAAGAGTTTGGCCCGGGAACAATTATGGGAGCTTATCTTTGAAGAGGAGATGCCTTCTTCGGGGGTAGATATTATGTATCCGCTAAATTATCTGTATACGTCAGGATATTCTCCTCGTTTTGAAGTCTGGGTTGATGAGTGGAAAGAGGAGTCTACAGTTGAAGAAGCTATGACAAATTTAAGTAGATATTTTAAGCTCTATATTGAGGTTGATGATGAAGTTAAGAAGATCATAAGTAATTATGTTACTGAAAATTCAGAAGGTGAAATTTTTTATGAAGAATTTAAGGTGCGATTGGGAATGATTCTTTGGTCTGTTAATGAGAGGTGGGAATTTTAGAAATAATATATGGTTTTACTGTAAAAAGGTTATCATTATTTTAAATACCACAACATAGTGCGTTTGGCTATCTAGTTAACTATTGTATATTATAGGGTATAATCTAAGAAGTTAGTTTTTGCAGTACAATCATTATATTAGTGTTATTTTTCAAAAATAATATTACAGTTGGGGTGAAATTAGTGTCCACAGAGAAAGGGATTTTAGAAAAACATCAAAATTATACAAGTGAAAAATTATTATTTGGGATTGTTTTAGGAGTATTACTTATTCTGCTTGCTATGTATTCAATTGTAGTAGGGCCAGTAAAGATACCAATTACTGAAGTAATAGCTACATTATTAGGTAGTGATGTAGGGAATTCCTACACAATTATCTGGAATATCAGGTTGCCGCGAGTGTTAGCAGCAATATTAGCTGGGATGGGATTATCAATAGCTGGTGCAGCTATGCAGAGTGTCTTAAAGAACCCATTAGGCTCACCGTATACTCTAGGGATTTCTCAGGCAGCGGCTTTTGGAGCTGCTTTTTCAATAGTATTTTTGCGGGCGGGGGCATTACATAGCACTAGTGCTGATGCTGTTATATTGAATAATCCCTACTTAACTACTATATCAGCCTTTTTCTGGGCTTTGATTTCGGTAGGGGTCATAATTATCATAACTAAATATAAGAATGCAGACCCGGAAACAATGATTCTTGCAGGAGTAGCATTAGGTTCGCTCTTTACTGCTGGAACAACAGCTATCCAGTATTTTGCTAATGATGTAGAGGTTGCAGCAATTGTATTTTGGACTTTTGGTGATCTGGGTCGGGTAAGCTGGAATGATTTACTAATTATGTCTATAGCAGTAATACCTGCTTCTATTTACTTCATCCGTAACAGCTGGAATTATAGTGCCTTAGCTTCTGGTCAGGAAACAGCTAAAAGCTTGGGAGTTGATGTTGAAAAAATAAGGCTATATGGCATGTTGGTATCATCCTTTGTTACTGCTTTAATTGTTTCTTTTGTAGGAATTATAGGTTTTGTAGGACTGGTAGCACCGCATATTGTTCGGAAGATAATCGGAGGAGAAGAAAGATATCTGATGCCCGCTTCTTGTTTAGTAGGTAGTCTATTATTATTGGCTTCTGATACGGCTGCCAGAACTGTTATTTCACCAATTGTTTTACCAGTTGGAATTTTGACATCATTTTTAGGTGCACCACTATTTATTTATTTAGTCTTAAAAGGGAGGAGATATTGGTGAAGTTAGAGGTTGAAGGGTTAGAATTTAGTTATCAGCAAGAAAAAGTTCTTGAAAATATAGAGTTAAAGGTAGATGCAGGTCAGATTCTGGGGATTATTGGTCCTAATGGTTCGGGTAAGAGTACTCTATTGAAATGTATTAATGGTATTTTAGAACCTGATACAGGGGAGATATGGTTAAATGGCAATAATTTAGCTGAATTTAGCAGAAATGAGCTAGCTCAGAATATAGGTTATGTACCGCAAAAAGAAAATCGCAAGTTTCCAGCTAATGTTTTTGATACAGTCTTGTTGGGGCGTAAACCTTATATTAGCTGGAAGCCGACAGAGGAAGATTTAACAATTGTAGCAGAGATTATCGATATGTTATGCTTGGAAAGTATTTCTATGCGTGATGTAAATTGCTTAAGTGGAGGACAGCGTCAGAAAGTGATGATCGGACGGGCTTTGGCCCAGCAACCAGAGGTTATGCTATTGGATGAACCGACAAGTGAATTAGATTTGAAGCATCAACTGGAAGTATTGAATGTAGTTAAAGCTCAGGTAGCCCACGGGGTTTCAGCCATAATGGCAATCCATGATCTCAGCTTAGCTGGTAGGTATTGTGATAAAGTAGTAATGCTTGATAATGGACAGATCTTTGATGCCGGAGGTTTGGAGATTCTAACACCTAAAAATATTGAATCTGTCTATGATGTAAAGGTTAGTATTAAAGATCACCGTGGGAGTAAATTAGTGATACCTGAGGAGCCAATAGCCTGAGTATTTATTTTAGGTTTTGTATTATTTTTTTATGAAAGTACTATTTAGAGTGATGATTTTAACAAAAAGGAGGAGGATATAATGAGGAAAAGAAAGAGGTATGGAGTAGCAGTAGTGATGTTAGCTTTATTAATAGTTATTGGTGGATGTGGTAATCAGCAGGTAGAAGAGGAGATGGAGACAGTTAAAATAGAAGATATGGCAGGGCGAGAAGTTGAAGTGCCTAAGGATGTAGATGAAATTGTTGGATTAGGAGCTGGATGTATGAGACTAATTACTTATATGGATGCTGTAGAATATCTTGTGGGAGTGGAAGAGTACGAACATGAAGATCCAAGGGGCAGGCCTTATGCTTGGGCTAATCCAGAGTTTTCAGAGCTTCCTTCTGTAGGTTCACAACATACTGGAGAGATGGAATTGATAGCTGCTCAAGACCCGGATGTAATATTTCGGGCTTCCTCGGCTGCTGAAGCTGATGACTATCAGGAGCGAACAGGTATTCCCACAATAGATCTGCGGGTTGGTGATTTAAATGAGAATAGGGATGCTTTTTACAAAACTTTGCGACTGATAGGTCAGGTTTTGGATAAAGAGGATAGAGCGGAGGAAGTAATTGATTATACTGAGTCTACCATTCGAGATCTCCAAAATAGAACAGAAGATATACCTTCTGAAGAAAAACCAGAGGTTTATGTTGGAGGTGTCTTACACAGAGGGGGGCATGATTTGCGGAGTACTTATGGTAATTACGCTCCCTTTCAATTTGTTAATGCCAAAGATGTTGCTGATAATTTAGATTTAGGAACTGAGCATGTGATGGTGGATGACGAAATGATCATTGAGTGGGATCCAGATATTATTTTTATCGATATGGGTAGCTATACGCGGGGAGCGCTTACTTTAGAGAAGCCTCAATATGAAATGTTGTCAGCAGTTCAGGACGAAAATCTCTACGGAGTACTACCCTATAATTGGTATACTATTAACTATGGAACGGTCTTAGCTAACTCTTATTATATTGGCACGGTTCTCTATCCAGAAGAATTCAGCGATATAACTCCTGAGGAGAAAGCCGATGAAATTTATGAGAAGCTAGTAGGCGAGCCAGTCTTTGAGAAGATGCAAAGGGATCTTGGTGGTTTTGAAGAGTTTCCAAGAGATTGATTTATAAGACTAAGTAAGAGACAATAATGTTTAGGTTTATGAAATAGGTGCTTCTAGTGGAACACCTTACTCTAAATAATATCTTCTTACTGCTCGAGGTAATGATCTGGGCAGAGGATATCTTTTTTCAAGTGGTGGGTTAAAATATAAATTTATTCCAGTTAAGATTTGAATTTAATGAAGGAGAGGATAAATATGGATGAAAAGTTATGGGAAAAAGCAGTTGACTTTCATGGGCATGAATGTCCTGGATTAGCTATTGGTTATAAGGCTTGTGAGGCTGTTAAGCAAAAATTAAAAATTGACTTTTCAGAAGATGAAGGCTTAGTTTGTGTGACAGAAAATGATGCCTGTGGTGTTGATGCTATTCAAGTAATTTTAGGATGTAGTTTTGGTAAAGGAAATCTTATTTATCGTGAGGTAGGTAAGCAGGCCTATAGCTTTTTTAATCGTAGCACTGGGGAAAGTATAAGAGCTGTTTTAAAGCCAGTTCAACAAGAGATGGATAGAGAAGAGCGACAAGAGTATTTATTAAATGCACCTATAGATGATTTATTTGAATTTAAGACTCCTGATTTTAACTTACCTGAAAAAGCAAGAATTTTTACAACTATTATTTGTGAAAGCTGTGGAGAAGGGGCTTCTGAGAATAAGATTCGGTTGATGGAAGGAGAAAAGGTGTGTCTAGATTGTTTTGAGCAGTATTCAAGAAAGCTATAAACTTTTTAACGACGATGATATAGAAATCATAAAGGTAGTAGAAGAAGATAAGGTTCTAATTATTATTTTAGAACCCAATGCTGCCCTGCTTTATAATATAGGTCGAACTTGTATCATTCCTAGACACATCTGGAAGGAGATAGATGATCCTTATGCGTTTGATGTCCCTGAAGTAGTCATAGGTACTGGGCCTTATCGTTTAACACAATATAGTAAAGAACACGGAACCTATCGCTTTGAAGCTTTCGATGACTTCTGGGGATATCGCTTATTATTTAATATGGAAGATCATGAATTCTTACGTGAGCGAAAGATTAGACAGGCTATCAGTTACGCTATTTTAGGAGAAATTGATCCTTAAAAGAGGAGAATAGTTTACAGTGTAGAAGTAATTTATAGTAGCACAAATTTGAAATTATTCATACTGAAGAAAGGAGGTGGACAAGATATGTGTATGCAAAAAACTTTGTGGGAACAGACAGTTGATTTTCATGGACACGAATGTATGGGTTTAGCCTTAGGTTATAGAATTGCAGAAGCTGCTATGAATGAACTGAAAGATGATTGTAACTGTGATTGTGACTGTGATCCAGATGATGAAATGGTGGCAGTGGTAGAAAACGCTAATTGTTCAGTCGATGCTGTACAGTTCATTACAGGTTGCACAGTAGGAAAGAGAAATTTAATCTTTCAGAATACAGGTAAAAATGGTTATATTTTCGCTCTACGTAATAGCGAGAAAGCTGTGCATATAATGGTTAAGGAGATTGGAGAAGAAGAGGATAAAGAGGATGTTTTATCAAAGCCACTGGAAGAAGTATGTAGAATCGAAGAAATTAACTATGAAGTGCCAGAAAAGAAAAAAGTTACTGCTTTGAGTATGTGTGGGTGTGCTGAAGAGATATAAGCTAAAAAATCAAAAGAAAATGTTGAAAGCTCTAATCTGCTAACAATTAGAAGATTGGAGCTTTTTGTATTTAAATCAGTTAAAGCAAAAGAAAAATAAAAAATTAATTTTTAAGCAGGAATAATAAAAGATATAAAGAATATATAATTTAGTAGTAACACTAATGTAATTTTTGTGTTACAGGTGGGTTAATAATTTTATCCTTAAAAAGTATCATTTTTATCTCCTTTCTGCCTGGAGTTGATGGACCAGGCAGAGGTTTTTTTTATCCTTGGTTTAGGAAGTTTTAGCTTGAAAATTAAGGGTTAAAATTAAATATTTTAATTATATTATACGAGAATTTTTTTGGCAAGGATTGAGGGTTTTTTGTTTTTATAGGAGAAAAAAGGATAGATATAGAGAACATATAACATCAATATCATAAATATAATATTTGTAATATTGAAAACTTACAATTACATCAATTAAATTCAGGAAAGGGGTAAAGTTATGTCTATTCAACAAGAGATCGAAAGTTATTGGGAAACTAGAGCAGATGTCTATAGCCAATCTATTCAAGAGCAATTGAACTCTCCTAAAAAAGAGATTTGGAAAGAGTTGATCGACAAACATATCACCAAGCAAGAAGGGGTCAAAGCATTAGATCTAGGTTGCGGGCCAGGCTTTTTCAGTATCTTAATGTCAGAGCTTGATTATGAGGTAACAGCAGTAGATTGTACATTAGATATGTTGCAAGAAGCTAGAAATAATATAGAAAATGAAGGCTTTTCCGCTCAGTTTCTCAAGGGTGATGTACATAACCTTCCTTTTTTAGATAACAGTTTTGATCTGATAGTCTGTAGGAATTTAGTTTGGAATTTAGTAGAGCCTAAAAGAGCTTATCAAGAATGGTATAGGATTTTAAAAAAGGGCGGTAAACTGGTTGTCTTTGATGCTAATTGGTATTTAAGGTTGCATGATACTTCTTTAAAGGAGGAGCATAAAAGGGCTACTAAACAGGCAAAAAAAATAGGATATCGTGATGGTGTCACTAAAAAACAGAAAGATAAGTGTGCTAAGATAGCTGAAGAGTTACCGTTGAGCTATCAATTAAGACCTAAGTGGGATGAGCAGGTACTAGGGGAGTGTGGTTTTGAAGATGTAGTCTTTGATTTAGAGGTTTCAGATAAGGTCTGGGATGAAAAGAAACAGGTCTGTTATGGTACTACTCCTTTATTTTCAGTCTGTGCTAGGAAATGATACTGGTGATTAATAAAAATCGCTTCACTCTAAAGGGCTATCTGCTTATGCTATTGGAACAATTAGTAGAGCTTCTAATATAATCAGAAACGAACTAGAGCGTAGTACAGTTTCTTCCTTTCTACCTGGAGGCCCAGGTAAATTTTTTAAAGGCTTAAATAAGAACCGGATTCTTCTCTGGCATATATTGAGAAATGCCATGTTACCTATAGTAATCCGTACTTTTCTAAGTCTGGGCGCACTGGTTAGCGGGGCGATACTGGTAGAAAATGTATTTAACTACCCTGGTCTGGGTCTTCTAATGCAGGAAGCTGTACATGTCCACGACTATCCTCTGATTCAGGGAATTTTCCTGGTAGTAGCTCTTTTTGTTCTAGTGGCAAACTTAATGGCCGATTTAATATACAAACATTTCGATCCAAGAATAGAGAGTCAAGAACAGACAACAAGTTAGGTGGGAAGATAATTATGAAATTTTATCCAAAAATTAAAACATTTATTAATTATCCTCAATCTTTCTTGCAAAGATTGAGGATTTAATTTTAATATTTAATTGGAATTATTGATTAATATTGGGATTATTGATATAATGGAACGGATTCAAAAACTTAGATATTTCTAAGAAACTTCTGTTTAAAAACCAGGAGTTGAAAAATACACTGTACAAGGAGCATTCCTGTAATAAATAAATATCAAGATAGACAAAAAGAGCACCTCCCTGATATAATACGGGGTATCTAATG
>NZ_JALKBX010000016.1 GCF_023227745.1 Natroniella acetigena
TTAGCTAGCTCTTATTTATTCGCAGACGAATCTTAGAAGCTCAGAAAAAATCTTTCAGAACGAGAAATCTCCCTCATAGTTCTAAGCAAAAGTTACACATAATTGTAATTAAAATTCAATTAAAGTTATACTTTATTAATTATTGAAGTATATATTATAATAAACATTATTCATTAAGGAGGAAATAGAATGAAGTTATGTGATGACTGCATTAAAAACTTAGCCACTGAATTGTCCAGTCAAGCAAAAGCAATTTTTGAGAATGTTTTTCCAATCTTAAAGCAAGGAAAGGGCTTAACTAAAAGAGAAATCGGTAGATTGGCAAGATTAAATAGATCAGCAACCAATTATCTTCTGCGAGAGCTAGAATCCAGTTTAGTTGTAGCTTATCAGTTTCATGGTCGAAATAGAGTCTATTATTTAACTGAAACTGGGAAAAGGTTGTTAGAGTTAGAAGAGAAAAGTGTAAACAAAGAAGATGAGAACATTCAAGCTCAATCTAGTGATGAGGCTGAAGAAGAGTTAACAGTAGAATCAGCATCTGAGAATGAAACTAGTGAGCAAGAAGAAGACTATATTGAAGATGTTGAAGATACTGATCAAGAAAATGAGCTAACTCAAGAAGAAAATTCAGAATCAAAAGTAGAACAAGATAATCAAGAAGCAGAAACAACTGATATTAGTTCTAATAAGACCAATTCTAAAACAGAAGAGCAAGAATTAAATTGGAGTATATTTGAATAGAAATTATTAATTTTACAAAAAAGAAGAGAAAAAACACTGTTTTTCTTGACAGATAATAAATTCTATGATATATTATCAAATGTCGTAGCAAAGAAAGATAATAAATTAAAGAAAGATAATAAATTTTGGAGGGGTTCCCGAGTGGCTAAAGGGAGCAGACTGTAAATCTGCCGGCGACGCCTTCGAAGGTTCGAATCCTTCCCCCTCCACCATTTAATATTTTTTAACTAGTTACTACAAACTGTACACTATAAATTATAATAAGCCGGGGTGGCGGAATTGGCAGACGCATCGGACTTAAAATCCGATGGGACTTTCGTGCCCGTGTCGGTTCGAGTCCGACCCCCGGCACCATCTTTAAAAGCAGTGAATAAATAATATTGAATATTTAATAGTTGAAAATCAAGCTCGTTAAATTTTTTAGGTTTTTCATTATTCAATATTAGATATAAAATATTAAATGAATTTTTGTCGCGGGGTAGAGCAGCTGGTAGCTCGTCGGGCTCATAACCCGGAGGTCGTTGGTTCGAATCCAACCCCCGCAACCAAAATAAAAAGCAATGAATATTTAATATTGAATAATTAATAGTTAAGTTCAAGACCTTAAGAACTTAAAAACTATTCAATATTAAATGTAAAATATTAAATGAACTTATGTGGCGGTGTAGCTCAGCTGGCTAGAGCATGCGGTTCATACCCGCAGAGTCGGGGGTTCAAGTCCCTCCGCCGCTACCAATTAATAATCTAATAATATTCTTACTAACTCCATTCTATTAAGGATGGATTTTTTGTTTAATTAATTTGAAAAAGATAAAGGAAAAAGAGAATCAATATTGAAATACTATAACAAGCTGAATATTGTCGATAAGAGTACTCTCAGCTAAAATGAAATATTGGAAGAGTGAATATTTAGTCGTAGAATGTTTTGCAATTATTGATGATTTAAGTGTTTGTGGTTTTATGATTTTGAATTCAATTGTCAATTGTACATTGTAAATTGTACACTAAGACGGGGGTGCAGAGAAACTTAGTTATCTGCGAAGTATTGTAATACCAGGCTTTAATTTAGCTGAGAGCTTATGATAAGTGAGAAGGGGTGATTGAAATTTCTTTTTATCTGGAGTTATTAATGGAAGATTATACATATTTACTATTGGTCACAAGCGGAATAGTTATTATTATAGGTTTGCTTTTAATACTTAAAAAGAGAAGAATAAAAGATGATAATATAGATGATGAGTATAAAGCTGTAACTAGGTTGATTGAAACTGACTTTAAGAAAGCATTAAATAGATTAGATAAGATAGAAGATATAGAGTTTAAGAAAGATTTGATTTTAAAAGGAAAAAAAGATTTAGAGAAGAATTCTTATCGGCAAATTAAAAACTATTTAGTAACTGATGATTTTTTAAAGCAATTATTAGCGGAAACTTTTAATCAAAATGTAGAACAAAGAAAAAAAACAGCTTTTGTTTTATTGGAAATTGGGACAACCCAAGCTATTGATTATTTAATTGCTTTGCTCTATGATAAAGATGATCAAGTTAGAAATTTAGTAATTAAAAATTTATCAAAACTTGATAGTCCTAAAGTGATAACTACTTTAATTAATTACTTAGATTCCTGTGATGACTTAGCAACTTTAAATGTTTTGCAAGAATCTTTTTTAGAACTTGGTTCTGCTGGTGTATCACAATTATTGGCGTTATTAAAGTCACGAGATAAAGCTTACTTGAATTGGATTATAGAGATCTTGGGAGAAATTGGGAATGAACAGGTTGTTGACCCATTGATCAATCTATTATATCAACATCCTACTCCACAAGTTAGAGTTATGACAGCTAAAAGTTTAGCAAAGTTTGAGGGGGAAAAGGTATTTAAAGCACTACTCCATAAAATTGAAGATGATGATTGTAATGTAAGAGCCCAGGTAGCCAAGTTGTTAGGAAAGTTTAAGGGCAAAGAAATTATTCCTTATTTGTGTAAAATGTTAACTGATAGCAGTGGAATTGTTAGGAATAATGCTTGTCAATCTTTACTTGAGTTAGGGGATAAAGGAATTAAATATCTTATTATCGCAATTGAATCTAAAGATTTAAAACCTGATGTTATGAATAAAATTAGAAAGTTGGATTCCTTAAAGTTATTACGAGTTGCTAAAGAGATTTATCGAACTGATAATAGTGATCAAGAGAGTAATACATTGAAGTTAATTAAACAAGATGAAAATCAAGAAGAATTAACTGGATAATTAATAGATTGCTCTGAAACAAGTTAAATTGTTATCATATGTTGAAGATATAACTTTCTAGCAATTTATATATTTATTTTACTTTAGTAATTCAGAGTATAGTATGAATAAACCATTAGCCAAATTGACAATAATAAGTTGACTAAGAAATAATATCAGGTCAATTTATAGTTGTCAATTTTATTGTATAATCAAAATTATCAGAATATTAAGTTAATTGCAAGAAGCTCTATACCAATTAAGTTAACTTAATTGGTATAGAGCTTAAGTTTAAGGCTGAGGAAATGATTTTTATTACGAAGGGTTTTTATAGACTGAAGGTAAGGTTAAACCAACCATTAAAACCATAAGGGTTTAGATCTTACTTAGACTTAGACTGAAACTTAAGCTTAATTACATCTAATATACATTTATTTACAATTATTGAAGGAATTTAATTTGAAATAAAGAAAGAATAGAAATAGGCTTTTGATTTTTTTAATAAAAGGTTGAGTAATAAGGGTATAATAAGAGATTGTAGGAGTTTAAAATTGAATTAATTTTTTAGGAGGTCAGTTATGAAAAAAGAATTAAAGATATTATTTGTATCTTCAGAAGTAGCACCTTTTGCTAAGACTGGAGGCTTAGCAGATGTAGCAGGTTCTTTACCACAGGCAATAAAAAGATTAGGTCATGATATAAGGGTAGTTATGCCAGAGTATAGTCAAATTCCCAATGAATATCTTGAGAAATTAAAACATATACTTCATTTTAGGACTAAGGTTGGATGGAGAGATAATTATGTAGGGATCAATAAATTGGATAATATCGGCGTAACTACATACTTTATAGATAATAAAAACTATTTTGACCGTGAATCTTTATATGAAAATCCTGATCAGCATATTCAATTTACTTATTTTTGTAGGGCTATTTTAGAGATGTTACCTAAGATTGGATTTAAACCGGATATTATTCATTGTAATGATTGGCAAACAGGGCCGCTAAGTATAATGCTGAAAGAAGATTATCAAATGTATGATTATTATAAAGATATTAAAACAGTATATACTATTCATAATTTGCGTTATCAAGGGCAATTTGGAAGAGAGATTTTAAGTGATGTACTCTGTTTAGATGGCAAGCACTGGGATTCAGGGGTTTTAAGACATGATGGTGCTGTTAATTATATGAAGATGGGAATTAATATGTCAGATATTGTTAATACAGTCAGTAAAACCTATGCTGAAGAGATTAAGACATCTGAATTCGGTGAAGGGTTGGATTATGTAATGCGGATGAATGCTGATGATTTATATGGCATAATTAATGGAATTGATTATGAGCAATATGATCCAGAGACTGATCAAAGAATTTATAGTAATTATAGTGCTGATAATCTAGAAGGTAAATATGTAAATAAGAAGAGATTACAAGAAGAGATGGGTTTACCGGTCAGGCAGGATATTCCTGTTATTGGATTGGTATCTAGGTTGGTAGATCAAAAAGGTCTTGATTTAATAGAAGAGATAATTTATGATCTGCTGAATGAAACTGAGCTTCAATTTATAATGTTAGGTACAGGTCAAGCTAGGTATGAAGAAATGTTTAATATAGTAGCACAAGATTTTCCTGATAAGATGGCAGCAAATATTAAATATGATGTAAATATAGCTCAAAAGATTTATGCTGGAAGTGATATGTTTTTGATGCCTTCAAAGTATGAACCATGTGGATTGGGACAATTATTCAGTTTAAGATATGGTACCATTCCAATAGTAAGGGAAACTGGTGGCTTGAATGATACTATCCAACCTTATAATGAAGTTACTGGAGTAGGAAATGGATTCCACTTCAGTTCTTATGATGCGAATGAATTATTGTACACTATACGTCGAGCGGTTTTAGTATATCACCAACAAAAAACTTGGAATAGAATTGTTAAAAGAGCAATGAAAGCTGATCATAGTTGGAAAAATTCAGCTCAAGGATATCTTGAAATTTATTATAAATTGATTGAAACTAATTTAAAATTAGATTAATTAAAATAAAAGTTGACTTTTAAGGAGGGGTTGGCAATGTCAAAGGTGGAAAGAGTAAGTTTGGATAAACTACAAAAGCAAGAGGAGTATTTAACAAGTCCGAGCGGGAATTCGGCAGAATCAATTGAAGAGATTCAGGAAAGTAATATCTGGAGTCAATATCAATTGTCAGAAGAATATGGTGAAAATAAAATAGTTATGCAGGTTAAAAATCCTACTTCAGTTCATCTGTATTGGGGATTTACAGATGAACTGGCTAATCAGGTTCTGTCTAAATTAGGATACCATGATTTATCTGAATTACCATTAGTCTTAAGACTTTATGATTTAACTATCAATAAGCAGTATAATATTAATACTACTTTAGAGCATAAGGACTGGTATATTAATGAATTGAACCCTGGACATAATTACCTAGTGAAGCTGGGAGTTATTGAGGATGAAATGAAATTTCATCCTATAATTGAGTCTAATCCAATTCGAACACCACGTAATACAGTCAGTGATAATTTAGATCAGGATTGGATGACTGTGAAGGATAAGTTAGAAAAGATCTATTTTTTATCTGGGAAAGGAGAGTTAGAAGAAGGATATAGTTCTCCAGAGCTTATCCAAAAAGAAGAAAAAGTAATTCAATTATCAAGATTAGAAGAGGGATATAGTTCTATTTCATTACTGAAGGGGAGTTCAGAAATAGTTGAATAATTAGATTTAGAATTAATAAATTGGATAATTAATTTAAAGGAGATAATTAATTTAAGGAGTGGTGACTATTTTTAAGGAGGAGAAAGGTTATTTATCTTTAATTTTACATGCTCATTTGCCCTTTGTACGCCATCCAGAAGAAAAGGATTTTTTAGAGGAACGGTGGTTGTTTGAAGCAATTACAGAAACATACATTCCATTATTAAATTATTTTGAAGGGTTATATCGAGATAAGGTAGAGTATAGACTAACAATGTCTTTAACTCCACCGTTAATCTCAATGTTAACCGATTCATTATTACAAGAACGTTATATTAATCATATTGATAATCTAATAGAACTTGCTCATAAAGAGTTAGAACGAACTGCTAGTCAACCACAGTTTAATCGGAATGCAAATATGTATTTAGAACGATTCAAGCAGAGTAAAGATATCTTTGTTAATTACTATAATAAAAATTTGGTTAATGGTTTTAAAAAGTTTCAGGACTTAGGTTATTTAGAATTGATTACTTGTGGAGCGACCCATGGATATCTTCCATTAATGCAAGAATATCCAGAAGCCGTTAGAGCTCAAATAGAAGTAGCAATTAAGACACATAAAAAACATTTAGGAAGGAAACCTAGAGGAATTTGGTTACCTGAATGTGCTTATTATCCAGGGTTAGAAAAAATATTAAAAGAGTATGATTTGAGATTTTTTATTGTGGATACACATGGTATTTTGCATGCTAACCCTCGACCTAAATATGGAGTTTTTGCTCCAATCTATACTGAAACAGGAGTAGCTGCTTTTGGCAGAGAGCAGGAATCTTCTAAGCAAGTTTGGAGTTCTCAAGAAGGATATCCTGGTGATTATAATTATCGAGAATATTATTGTGATATTGGTTTTGAGTTACCATTAGATTATATCCAGCCGTATATTCATCAGGACGGAATCAGAATTGATACAGGTATGAAATATTATAAAATCACTGGTGAAGATTGTGAGAAGGAGCCTTATAATTATCAAGTAGCTAGAGAAAAAGCAGCACTTCATGCTGGGGATTTTATGAAGAATAGGATTGAGCAGATTGAAAATTTAACCAGTTTAATTGATCGAAAACCGTTAATTATCTCTCCTTATGATGCAGAATTATTTGGGCATTGGTGGTATGAGGGGCCTGATTTTTTAAATTTCTTAATTCGAAAGGTTGCCTACGATCAAGATATTATAAAGTTAATTTCTCCAATTGATTATTTAGAGAAATATCCTAAAAATCAGATCTGCCAGCCACCAATGTGTAGCTGGGGGGCTAAAGGGTATAATGATGTGTGGCTTGATGGTAGTAATGATTGGATCTATCGCCATTTGCATCAAGCTGTAGAAAAAATGATCAAGTTGGCAACAGAAATTAATGAACCAGATGGTTTAACTAGGAGGGCTCTTAACCAAGCAGCTAGAGAGTTATTATTGGCCCAAAGTAGTGATTGGGCATTTATTATGAAAACGGGTACTATGGTTGAGTATGCTGTTAATAGAACTACAGCTCATATTCATCACTTTTTTAATCTGTTTAATCAAATTAAAGGAGGGAATATTGATCAAGAAAGGTTAACTGAATTAGAACAGAATAATAATATCTTTCCTGAAATTGATTATCAAATATATAGTGAATTTTATTCTCCTAAAATCAAGGGCCAAGGGGAAGAAATAGAAATTATTAGCTAAAAATTGTTTGAGTTGACAAGGAGAGTTTAATTAGATAATAGATGGAGGGATATAATTGTAATAACAGGTTTAAATTTAGCAAATGGTTTTTATTATGGAAGGTCTGATAAGACCTATAGAAAGAACACTAAATTATATTATGGAGGGGTACAATGAAATTTTATGGTAGTTTTTCTATTACTCCAGAAATACCAACTGAGATTTCAGAGTTAGAAAGATTAGCTTATAATCTTTGGTGGTCTTGGAATCCAGAGGCGGAAGAGTTATTTAAGGTTGTTGATTCTGAATTATGGAAAGAATCTCATAATAATCCGGTTGTATTTTTATCAAAGATTAGTTATGAGCGTCTAAAAGAGGTAAGTAATAAAAAAGAATTTATTAGAAATTATGAACAGGTTATTAATAACTTTGATAATTATTTAGAAGAGAAAGATACATGGTTTAATGATAATTTTCCATCGTTAATTAATGATGAGCAGAGGGTTATTGCTTATTTTTCTACTGAATTTGGTTTTCATGAGTCATTGCCAATCTATTCTGGAGGACTAGGGGTTTTAGCTGGTGATCATTGTAAATCAGCAAGTGATTTGGGATTACCATTTGTTGGTGTAGGGTTATTGTATAGGCATGGTTACTTTAGACAAAGAATTAATAATGAAGGATGGCAAGAAGCATTACATCCTAATTTGAATTTTAGCAGATTACCTATAACTACAGTAAGGGATGAAGCAGGAGAGGAGTTATTAATCACAGTAAACTTACTAGATAGGGAGGTATATGCTAAAATATGGGAAGTGAAAGTGGGTAGGATTTCAGTTTATTTACTTGATACTGATCTGGAAATTAATCAAAAGCGTGATCGAAATATAACCTCTAGATTATATGAAGGAGATCAAGAAAAAAGGATTTGTCAGGAAATAATTTTAGGGATTGGTGGGGTTAAGGCATTAGATAAAATGGGGTATGAACCTGTTGTTTGGCATATGAATGAAGGGCATTCTGCTTATTTAGGATTGGAAAGGATAAGGAAATTAATTACAAAGGAAGATTTAAAGTTTGAACAGGCATTAGAGAAGGTAGCAGCCAATACTGTCTTTACTACTCATACACCTGTTCCAGCAGGAAATGAAACTTTTTCTTTTGAGCTAAAAGAAAAATACTTTTCGACTTATTGGGAAGAGTTAGAGATTAGTAGAGAGAATTTTATGCAGTTAGGTTGTGTAGACTTTCAACAATGTGATGAATTTGGTTTGACTGTATTAGCCTTGCAATTAGCTAGATTTAATAATGGAGTTAGCAAATTGCATGGAAAAGTAGCTAGTGAAATGTGGGAATCACTATGGTCTGGTGTGCCACCGACTGAGAATCCAATCAAGTATATTACTAATGGGATCCATACTTTGACTTGGTTGGCCCCAGAATGGAAGAAGCTCCTAGATCATTATTTACCGATTGATTGGAAGAGTAGAATCAAGCATTCTAAGATTTGGGAAAAAGTTAGAGAGATTCCTGCTAATAAATTTTGGCAAGTTCACCAGGATTTAAAGATAAAAATGATCGATTATATTCATGAAAGTAATTTGAAACGAAAAAAAAGATATGAGATTATTGAAGATGAAACAGAAATAAAATTAGATAAAGATAAATTAACTATTGGTTTTGCACGTAGATTTGCTACGTATAAACGGGCCAATTTGATCTTTAAGGATTTAAAAAGGTTGAAGGAAATTTGTAATAAAGAAGGGCAGGAAGTACAGCTTATCTTTGCAGGGAAAGCTCATCCAGCTGATATACCAGGACAAGAATTAATTAAAGAGATTCATGATATTGCGGAAAGTGATGATTTTAAAGGAAAAGTATTTATCTTAGAAAATTATGATATGAATTTAGCTAGATACCTAGTTCAAGGAGTCGATGTCTGGTTGAATAATCCTCGGCGACCATTAGAGGCAAGTGGAACCAGTGGACAGAAAGTAGCAGCAAATGCTGGACTTAATTTCAGTGTATTAGATGGTTGGTGGTGTGAAGGATATAATGGAAGGAATGGCTGGACAATTGGCCATAAATCTGAATATAGTAGTAATCAAGAACAGGATTTAATCGATAGCAACTCTCTATATAAGACTTTAGAGGAAGAGATTATTCCTTTATATTACGATTTTAATAAAGATGGTGTTCCTGAAGAATGGGTTGAACGAATGAAAGAAACAATGATTACTAATGCTCCAGAATATAGTACAGATCGAATGGTTGAAGAGTACACTGAAATGCTATATATGCCAGCTTTAAAAAGGGGTAAGAAGCTATGGAATGACAATTATCAAAAAGCAAAGGAATTAGCTGAATGGAAGGCTAAATTGAGAAATAATTGGCATGAAATTAACCTTTCAGTTCAAGAACAGGCAAAGGGTAATTATAATATTAATGAAAATATTAATTTAAGTGTTCAGGTTAACTTAGGAGATCTAAAACCGACTGATGTAAAGGTTGAAATTTATTTAGTAACTACTAAAGATAAAGAGAAGATAGAAAGTATTCCAATGAGACTGAAAGAAGAAAGGAAGAATGGACTTTATATTTATACAGCAGTAATTAATTTGGGTGAGAGTGGCAGTTACAACTATACCTTTAGAGTAATTCCAAATTATGAAAAGTTAGTAGAAAAACATGAACTTGGTTTAATTAAATGGGTCTAAAGAAAAAACACTGGTTTATCCAGTGTTTTTTCTTTTGGTGTGTGCCTTGTAGATGCAATAAACAATAGGTGGAAATCCTATCCATGCTGTTTTAGCCAGTACGGTGTGTGAAACCAACAATAATAGGGTGTCTGCCGTATGGTATAACAAAATTCAAGAACAAAATAAGGAAGATTACTAGTAGAGCTAGACCATTTCCTGTAGAGGTGATAATTGCCGAGTTGAACCCAGTCTTGAGGGGTTGGGGGGGAACTACTTTAAGATAGGAAATGTAAAGAGACTATATAGAAAATTAGATGGATGGATAAGAATGAGAATACGTTCATTTATCGAAAAGAAAAAGGCGATAATACACCAAAATCATCGCCTTTCAAATAGTTATCTAAGAAATAAAGGACTTCAATCATTACTCATTGATGTGCTTTAATCAGGAGTAAAATATACATCTATGGTGACATAGAGTCGAGGACTTACTCTCTGATAAGGAGCACCAATAACCGAAAGCTGTATACGGGAAATCCGTACGTGCAGTTTGAAGAGGAGTCCCAGCCGTGAGGCTGGTCTTACTCTATTTAAAAATATAATTTATTTATTATGTATAAACTTGTTAAGTTTGCGGAAAATATTAGAAGAGACTTGTCATTTAGGGGCGATAAGATGTTTCAATTATTTTTGAGAACAATACTTATATATTTTGTGACTTTATTTGCTGTTAGATTAATGGGCAAAAGAGAGATAGGAGAGCTGTCTCCTTTTGATTTAGTAGTTTCAATTATGATAGCTGAATTAGCTGTAATTGTAATAGAAGATAGAGGTTCATCATTATGGTATGGAATTATTCCACTTTTAACTTTAGTAGGAATAGAAATATTTATTTCTTATATATCTTTAAAGAGTGAAATTATTCGAAAAGCAGCTAATGGAACTCCCAATATTATAATTAAGAATGGTGAGATTATAAAAGAAGAATTAAGAAATTCAAGATATACAATTCATGATTTATTAGCTCAATTACGACAGAAAGATATTTTTAGAATTACTGATGTTGAATTTGCTATTTTAGAGACTTCTGGGGATTTAAGTATTATTCCTAAATCTCAAAAAAGAATGGTGACCCCTAAAGATTTAAATTTAGATACTGAATATGAAGGTTTACCAATAATATTAATTGCAGATGGTAAGATTAATTATAAAAACTTGGAAAATTTAGATCTAGATGAGACCTGGCTTTTAGGGAAATTAAAAGAAGAGAATATTAACTATCCAAAGAATGTATTATTGGCCACTTTAGAGAACAATGATGAGTTTTACGTTGCTAAAAAGTAGCTTTTATTGAACTAATTATTAGTTATATTATTTCTTTAATGTGTGAAACTAAAGTTACAAAGGGGGAATAAATATAATGGCTAAAGACTCTAAACCTAATAATCAGCAGAGGAATTTAAAGGAACTTGAAAATAGGGGAGAAAATAGATTTGAAGGAGCAAGGGATCTTAGTCCTGATGATTTTGAAGATTTTAAGACTGGAGAAGAATTAAATGCAAATAATGAAAAGGAAGAGTTGAGAGCTGAAAATGAATTTGAGAGGGTAAGAGATCTCAATCCAGATGATTTTGAAGATTTTGAAGTGTCAGAAGAGCTTCAGGCAGCTAGAAGAAGACAAAATAAGGATAATAAAGATTTAAATAAAAAATAATTTTAATTAACTGTAATTTTCTAATGAAGAGTGGGCATTTTCAAGTGCCCACTCTTTTATAGTCTATTAGCAGGAATTTATTATTAAGTCTTGAATAAAGTAAGTGATTATCTTAAATTTAAGAGGAGTGATGGAGATGGAAACATCTAAAAGAAGAGAAGAGGTTTTAAATAAATTAAGTCAAGAATCAGATCCAATTACTGGTTCTGATTTGGCTGAATTTTTTGGGGTCAGTCGCCAAGTAATTGTACAAGATATTGCTTTATTAAGGGCCAAAGGTCATAAGATAGTAGCTACTTCTCAAGGTTATATTATGTCTCAACCTACAACTCAAATGGCACAGAAGACGATTGCTTGTAAACATCAAGAATCAGAGATAAAAGCTGAATTAGAAATAATTATTAAGTATGGAGGGAGAATTAAGGATGTAATTGTTGAACATCCAATCTATGGCGAATTGAAAGGGCTGTTGATGATTCAAAGTAAAGCTGAGTTAGAAGAGTTTTTGAAAAAATGCAGAGAAGAATCCAGTAAGCCATTGTCTTTTTTAACTGAAGGAATCCATTTACATACTATTGAAGCTTTAAATCAAGAAGTACTGAACTTGATTGAAAATAAACTTCAAGAAGCAGGCTTTTTATTAGAAGAAGATTAATTATAGCTTAAATAGTAACAAATTATTTTAACAAATAAGTACAGTTATGATATAGTCACTTATGAACACAATATTCTAAAAACAAACTTACACCTAAATATGTCTTTACACTTGACATGACAGGAATTAAGGTGTAAAATTAATAACTATAAAGATATATATAATGTAACATAAGTTTTGGAACAGATTGAACAGCAAGAAACAAATTCTTTAGTAAAAAAGAGTAGGGAGGAATAATTCGATGACTCAAAACATTAAGAATTATTTAGTGCGAAAAAATGTTGAATTTTCATTAGAGCGTTATGGTATTAAAGCATTAGCAGCTATGACTAAAGGTTTATTTGCTTCTTTAATCATTGGTTTGATCTTACAAGTCTTAGGAGAACAGCTAAGCATACCCTTATTAGTTAATTTTAGTGAAATAGCAATGGATATGATGGGACCAGCAATTGGCGTTTCTGTAGCTTATGGGTTACAAGCACCGCCTTTGGTTATATTTACCTCAGTTATTACAGGAGCAGCAGGTGCTGAGTTAGGAGGACCAGTAGGGGCTTTTTTAGCAGCTATAATTGGGGCAGAGTGTGGTAAATTAATCTCTAAAGAAACTAAACTTGATATAGTATTAACCCCTATGACAGTGATTATCTCAGGCTTATTAGTAGCTGATTTTGTTGGTCCGGCAATTGATACTTTAATGACTGGATTAGGTCAACTAATTATTCAAACAACAGAGTTACATCCAATTCCAATGGGAATTTTAGTTTCAGTACTAATGGGTATGGCTTTAACATTACCGATCAGTAGTGCTGCCATTGGTTTAATGTTGAGCTTAAGTGGTTTAGCAGCAGGAGCAGCAACAGTTGGTTGTAGTGCCCAAATGATTGGTTTTGCTGTAATCAGTTTTCGTGAAAATGGCTGGGGGGGGTTGGTCAGTCAAGGATTAGGTACTTCTATGTTGCAGATTCCTAATATAGTTAAAAACCCATATATTTGGATACCACCTACCTTAACTGGAGCTATTTTAGGGCCAATAGCAACTACACTAATTCCTCTAAAAAATATCCCAATTGGTTCTGGAATGGGAACTGCTGGATTAGTAGGTCAATTTGGAACTATTGAAGCAATGGGAACTGAAGTGATTGGAGCAGTTATCTTATTACATTTTGTTTTGCCTGCAAGTTTAAGTTTTTTAATTTATAAAATAATGTATAGTTTTAATTTAATACAAGATAAGGATCTATTATTAGATATTTGATACAACTTAAGTTCAAGGTTAAGGTTTAGATTAAATCAATAATTAAAAAAATAAAAAAAAGAATGGGTTTTAGTAATATTTTCCTTTTTTATTAATATTATATAATAAAAAGGGGAGGTAATATTAATGAAGACTTTAGCACTAATTTTAGCAGGAGGAAGAGGAACTAGGCTAGATATTCTTTCAGGACATAGAGCAAAGCCAAGTGTTCCCTTTGCAGGTAAGTACAGATTAATTGATTTTACTTTAAGTAATTGTGTAAATTCTGGTATCTATAATATCGGAATCTTAACTCAATACTTACCATTAGCTTTAAATAATCATATTGGAATAGGAAGACCTTGGGATCTTGATCGTAAAATGGGGGGGATAACTTTATTACAACCATATACTGGGGAAAAGAATAACTGGTATCAAGGAACAGCACATGCTGTTTATCAAAATATAAATTATATCAAGAATAAAAATCCTGATTATGTAATTATTTTATCTGGTGATCATGTTTATAAAATGGATTACAGTAAACTTATTTCATTTCATAAAGACAAGGGAGCAGATCTGACTATTGCAGCTCAACGAGTTCCTGAGCAAGAAGCAAGTAGATTTGGAATTTTAAAGTCAGATAATACAATGAAGGTTTTAGATTTTAAAGAAAAACCTAAAGATCCTCCTAGTAATTTAGCATCAATGGGAATTTATGTTTTTTCTACTGATGTTTTAATAAAAAAATTAGAAGCAATTTGTGATCATAAGCATTCAGATTTTGGACATCATATTATTCCAGAGATGATAAAAAATAATCAAACTTTTACTTATGAATTTGAAGGTTTTTGGAGAGATGTAGGTACATTACAATCATTTTGGGAGACCAACTTAGCTTTAATAAAGAAAGATTTAGAAATAGATTTATATGATAAAGAATGGAAGATCTATACGCGTGAATGTGAGGGATTACCTGTTAAATTTGGAGAAAAAGGAATAGCGATTCAAAGTCTAGTTTCTAACGGAGCAATAATTGATGGAAAAGTTGAAAACTCAGTTATTTCTCCAGGGGTCATTGTTGAGGAAGGAGCAGTTGTAAAGGATTCTATTATATTCCATAATACTAAAATAAAAAAGGATACAGTAATTAATAAATCTATAATTGATAAGAATGTAACTGTTGGCCCTAATGCTAAAATAGGAATAGGAAGTGATCTGACTCCAAATCAAGAAAGACCTAACGTTCTTAAAAATGGTTTGAATGTAATTGGTAAAGGGATTCAAATTCCTTCAGAAGTAATAATAGAACGGAATTGTAGGATACTTACTAGAATAAAACCGAAATATCTAAAAGAAGGTATTATTTCTAGTGGTACTACAATCAAAGAATAACATTACCAAACTATGAATCTTTATAATCCTAATTAAAAAGAAGCAACTGGTCTTAGACCAGTTGCTTCTTTTTTGTGATATAGAAACCTTAAATGTTGTTCTATAAATTACCAATGAATCTAAGTTGCAAAAATCAATCCTTCAACATAAATATAGTATTGTTGAATAAATAAATTAAAAGGAGGACATAATATGGATGAACTTCAAGAAAAATTAAAAAACATAGCAGAATTAACTGGAATTGATCCTGAGCTACTAAATGAATTAGATATTCAAAATTTAACTGAAGAAAAAATAGAGCTAATAGAGAAAATTTTTAATTTATACCTAACTGATCAAGAATCTTTTGCAGAATTTATTACTAATAGTGGTTTAAATGATATAGCTAATAATCTAGATGAAGATGTTAAAGAAGGGATTAAGGACAAAGATAATCTAAACGCTCTTAAGGATAAACTAGAGGATATAATCGAAGAAAAACAACTTAACCTTGATTTAGACTCTTAAAAATAAAAAAATATTACCACTAAATACAGGGAGGAGAATAATGGAAGATGCAATTATTGCTTTACAAGTTGACGAACGGGATAATTTTGCACCAGATGTACAGCACATATTAACTGAATATGGAGCAAATATAAAAACGAGACTAGGTTTACATAATGATAATCAAAATCAAGGTTTAATTTTGATTGAATTTGCAGGTGAAGATAACGAACTAGAAAGTTTTGAAGAAGAATTAAAAAAGGTTGAGCAATTAAATTTTAAAGCTATGAATCTAAAATTTAGAGAATAAAATATCAATTAAACTCTAAAGGTTGCCTAACGGCAACCTTCTTTTTTATCAATTAAGACCAAAAAGTAAAGCAATTTTTAATCTTTAAGTGAAAAAATAATATTTTTTCACTTAAATATTTGAAACTGTCATAATTTCGTAAAATTTATTTATTATAATTCTAAATAAGAACTTAAATAAGGAGTGAGTATAATATGGATAAGAATTCAATTAATATATATTTTAAAGAGACAAGCCATCGTTTGCTTTCTAAAGAAGAAGAAATTGAGTTAAGCAAAAGAATTGCTGCAGGAGATGAAGAAGCTCGAGAAAAATTGATTAATTTTAATTTGAGATTGGTAATTAGTATTGCTAAGAAATATAATAATCAAGGCTTGGATTTTTCAGACTTAATTCAAGAAGGAAATATTGGCTTAATTAAAGCGGTTGAAAAGTTTAAATATCAAAAAGGTTATAGGTTTAGTACTTATGCTACTTGGTGGATTGAACAGAAAATTAGGAGAGCAATTAAACGTCAAGGACGAACAATTAGATTATCTTTTCAAGTTCAAAATAATATTAATCAACTGAAACGAATTCAAGAATACTTAAGGGCCAAATTCCAACGGGAACCAACCTTAAAAGAATTAGCAGAAGATATGAACTTATCTGTACAAAAAACAAGTGAATTGATTGAACTAAGTCAGGATATATCTTCTTTAAATAATAAAATTGGAGAAAACAAAAATAGTGATCTATTTTCCTTAATCCCTAGTGAATTTGATCTAATTAAAATTATTCTTGAAGAAGATCTCAGAACAATGATCGATAAATTATTAAGTTATCTAACTAATAGAGAGGAAAGAATCATTAAATTAAGATTTGGATTAGAGGATGGAAGAGAAAGAACATTTAAAGAAATAGCTAAACAATTAGATCTTTCCCGTGAAAGAATTAGACAATTACTAAATAGGGCATTAGAAAAACTACAACGACTTAATTATAATAAAAATTTAGATACATATTTAGGTGTAGTTAGTTGACAAGTAGATACTATTCTTAAAATAGTTGGTATGCAGATTAGCTTTCCAATTATTTTTAATTTGTAAATAGTAATTTTTAAAAAAGAACATAATATGAACGGTACCATTAATTACTTTTGCAGTTCTTTATAAAGAGTGATAAGATTTTTTTATAAGTTAAGAAAGGGGGGCATAATATGCCAAATAAATCCAAAGGTTTTTTGAATACATTAGCTAAAGTCTATGAAGAAGATTCTATTGAAGCAAAGAATGAAGAGTTGATTCCAATTCGTTCTAATTATTTAAAGTTACTGCAGTGTATTATATTAAATAAACCCCTTGTTAAAGAAAACAAGTTTAAGAAGATAAAGAAACATGTGATTAATTTATTTAACCTTTCAAAGGATACAAAAATAAAAGATTTTTTTATTATCAAATTTATCTTAAACTTTTTAAATAAGGAGCCACAAAATTAATGAAGTAAAGCCCTGCTAAGCAGGGCTTTACTTCATTTTTATTAATTATCACCTATCTGATTTTTATATTTTTCAGTATCTTCATGTTGTTCAACCATACGTCCAATCATTTCACTGCTAGCAAAGCCACAGGGATGAGAAGCTATATTCTTTCGATGATCAAGTTAAATTCATCAGAGATATTAAGTTCCTGGGCTGCTTCTAATTTGAATTTATCCATTGACCTTGTTAAGTGCTTATTGTTTTTGCCGTTCATTTTAATACCTCCTAGTTTACTGTTGGGAGGTATAATTAACAGGTGGGGATTTAATTAATTATTGAGGTTGTTTATTATTAGCCACTTGATTCTCATATTGTTCAACCATTCGTTTAACCATTTCACCACCAACAGAGCCACATTCACGAGAAGTCATATTCCCCCAATAACCAGATTGATAATCATTAGAAATATTAAGCTCCTGAGCTACTTCTAGTTTGAATTTATCCATCGCTTGTTGAGCCATTGGATTTGTTAATCGATTATTATTATTTCTAATACTCATCTTTTTCACCTCCTCTTCTTTATTTGTTATTAGATTTCCCTAAAAGAATAATTAAATACAGTTAACTTTTAGAATAAAAAGTGTAAGCTTTACTTAATGGGAATAATTAAATTATTAGAGAAAAAGAGGAGTTAGCAAAAACTATAAAGAAATAATTAAAAATAAAGAGATTAAAAGTAAATTTAAATAGCTTATTAGATAATAAAGCTATAAAAGTAGGGATATCAATGGATCATGATTTAAAGTATAATTCAAAAACACATTATATAATAGAATATTTAAAGAATAAATATCTAAGATGGTATTTAGGACTTGGATTATTATTGAGTATTTATCTATCTAATTTATTAACATTAGTTAATTTAATTGCTATTTCTAGTTGGGAACTCAGGAATATTTTTGGCTATAATCCTGAATTAATGTTGGCTTTTGCTAAAATAGATTTAAAAAATCAAAAGAAAGAAAAAAGCAAGCAAAGATTACTTCTGTTAATTGATAGATATCCTAATTTATTAGATTCTTATTTTATTTTGGGAGAGATATTTAAGGAAGAAAATAATTATCAACAAGCAGAAAGAATATTCAAGTATATTATTAGTTATGAAAATAAAAAGTATAAAATACAAAATTACAATCAAAAAGAGTTATTTACAGAATCATATACTCATCTCAGTGATATTTTTATTAACTTAGAAAAGTATGAAAAAGCAATCCAACATTTAGAGAAAATGAAAGAGAAAAAATTATTTGATACTAGTCTATATATCAAATTAGGAGATCTTTATAATAAATTAGGTGATTCTAAAGCGTATATTAATTATTCTTATGCCTATAAGCTAAATGAAAATTATAATACTTTAAAAAAATTAGCTGATTATTGTTATAGGAAAAATAAGTTTGAGGAAGGAAGTAAATATTATCAAAATTTGATTAAACTGAAGGAAGATGAAGAAGATATCTATAAACTATCGCAAATTTATTTAAAACAAAAAGATTATCAAGAAGCAGAAAAATACTTACAAAAATTAATTGAAAAGAAAAAAGATAATCCTTATATTTATCTACATTTAGCTTATTGTAAATTTAATCAAAAAAAATATACCGATAGTATTGAATACTTAAATAAGAGTTGGAAAAAGAGTAAATTAAATGAACCAGAAAGTAAAATCACTTTAGATAAAGCTGATAAGCAAGAACTTTTTTCTAAATTAGGTGCATCACATTTAGAATTAGGGAATTATGAAGAAGCTAAAAAGAATTATCAACAAGTCTTAGGGTATAATCATAATAATTTTAAAGCTAGTATTAAAGTTGGAAGATGCTTAGAAAAAGAGGGCCAATATAATAAAGCAATTAAGATTTATAAGGAAGTATTAAATTTAAAACCAAATCTGCTTACAATCTATTATGGGATTATAATTAGTAATTATTATCTAGGAAATTATCAAGAGGTTATTAAATTTTTAAAGGAGTTATTTAGGAAAACCAGAAAACCACAAATCCATCACTTATATAAAAGTTTAGGTCGAGAGGAAGAGTTAATTGCTTGTTTAGAAAAATTAAAAGAAGATATTTCTAAGAATCATTTTATTGATCTTAATTTAGGTTTAGCATATGAGAGATTAAATGATCCTATAGCAGTTCAAAATTATTTAGAGGCTTATCGAATTAAATCTGAGGAAAAAATTTTAAAAATGATCGCTATTTGTTATGCTAATAATGAAAAATTTACTAAAGCGAAAAGATACTTTACTGAACTATTAGAGATTAATTACAAAATTTTTGAATATGTTTTTGGTTTTGGAATAGTTTGTTATCATCTAGAAGACTTAAGAGAAGCAATTAATAATTTCAAAAACGCTTTACAATTACGAAATGATAAATATGTTGAGTTTTACCTTCATTTAGCTGCAATCAAATATAAGAAGTTACCGCTTTCTCCTGATACTGTTGAAGAATACTTAAATAACTTGGGAGAATCTGTATTAGTTTATCTAGAATTAGGTTCTTTGGCTTTAATAAAAAAGAAATATGATCTAGCAGAGTTTATACTTAAAAGAGGTATTGAAAAATTTACAGATGATTTTAGATTATATTATAAGTTGGCCCGTCTATATGCAATTAAAGAAGACTATAATCACTCATTAAGAATGTTAAAAAAAGCAGTTAAATTAAACCAAAACTTAAAAAATAAAATTTTAAATGATAATAATGAAATTTTCACAGAAATTTCATCCAGTCGTCAATTTAAAAAGATTGTTAATTAATAGTCTAGAAGATGTCTTCTAGACTATTAATTATTTTATGAAGAAATATCTACCAAACCAAAATTAACATATTGAATTTATCTACTGAATATTATTATAAAAGTACTGGCTAAGGGAGGATAGATCTAAGTGAGATTACAGCAGAATTTAATTCTGATTTTTTTAATTATTATTTTAATTTCAACTATTTTTGGTCTTAATACCTTGAATATTATCTCAAGTCCTATTAACGAAGAAAATTCAGAAATAGGAAGAGAAATAAAGGTGGATAGTAGTTATCTTACTGAAAATAGGGTTAATATTAAGATTGTTTGGGAAGCTACTTTCCAAAAGAAAGAAGATATTAAGCACTCTAGGGATGTAATGACTAAAATTATTAATGATTTTCCTCAAAATATCTATTTAGGCTTGAGAGTTTTTAGTTCTGATCAAGATTCAACAGCTAATTACTTTATGAAGGTTCCATTAGCACAAAACAATAAACAGCAGCTATTGAATGTTATCCAGCAGGTCACACCAACTATTCATTCTCCAATTGGACTTAATTTAATTAGGGCAGGTGAACACTTAAATGAACAAAAAGGAGCTAAACATATCTTATTAGTCACAGATGGCAATATTAATGAACAGAAAGCACTTACTAAAACAATACAGAATTTAAGAAACAAAGGGATTCGAACCCATATTCTTCATTTGGGAGATATAACTAAAAATGATCAACTCTACCTAAAGTCATTGACTAAACTAAGCGATGGTAAATACTTTACTTATTTAGAAAAAGATAGAGTTGTTCCTACAATAAATTTAAATTGATCTTTTATTAATTAGCTCTTAATGAAGGAAGAAATAGTAATTTGCAGAATACATATAATAACGATCAATAACAGAGGAGCGGTTCTAATGTTCATACCTTACATTAATATGTTACAGGAGATTAACTTTTTTTACTTATTAATTAGTAGTGTAGGAATAATTATCCTAATTTTACTTAAATATTTCAAATCTAATTCTAAGCTTGATTATGAATTGGTAATTTCAACTTTGAAAAAAAAGAAGAATGACTTTAGTATTTTAAAAGAACTTGAAGAGAATAAGATTAAAAAAAAGATTTTTTTAGAAGGGAAAAAGGATTTAGAACCTAAACTTTATTTAAGTGTCAAGAAATATCTTTTAAATAATGGTTTAGTTGAAGAGAGTTTTAAAGATTTAGTTTTTGCTCAACCTGAAGAAAAGATTTTGGCCTGTCAAGTACTTTCCAAAGTTGGTACTTCTCAAGCTATTGATTATTGTGTCACTGCTTTATATGATAACAATAACAAAGTAAAGAATAAGGCTATTAAAGCTTTAACTGATAATGCTAATCCTAAAGTTATTGATGCTTTCATTGATTATATAGATCATTGTGATAATGAAGTGTTATTATCAATGTTAACTAATGCATTTAAAAAAATGGGTTGTCAAGCTCTTGAACAATTGAAGAGGGTTGCTTTTGAGAAAGATGAAATTTATAGAGTTTGGGCAACTAAATTATTACGGGATATTGATGATGAGCAAGTTACAGATTTATTAATTAAGTTATTAGATGATCAATCTGTACAAGTTAGAATTGAAGCTATCAGGGGGTTGGTTCAGTATATTGATCAGGAACAAGTCTTTAAATATGTAGTTGAACAATTAAAAGATAATGATTGGAAGGTCAGAAATCAAGCAGTTAAAATATTAGGTGAACTTTCTGATCCGAGAACTTCTTCTCACTTGTTTGAATTAATAGATGATGAACATCAAATAATTAGAATCAATGTTTGTCATGCCTTAATTAAGGCAGGTTATGAAGGGATTAAATACTTAATTAAAGCTACGAAGATTAAAAAGAGTAAACAAGCAGCATTACAAACTCTAGATGAACTGGATATAGAGTTTTTGATGGAGGCAATTCAAAATATTTACGGAACAGATAAAGAAACTACAACAATGATTACTGAACAGTTAACTAATGCAAATAACTAATGCAAAAGAAACTAATGATTCATTGCGATTGATAGAGAGTTAATATAACTATAATTTGAACTAACTTACTATGAAAGGATGATTTAATTGAAAAAAGGTTTAGGCTTTATAATATTTGTATTTACTTTAGCTCTAATTTTAAGTAGCAACTTTTTAGAGTTAATTATTAACTTTTATACTGATTGGCTATGGTTTGAAAATCTAAACTTAACCAACCTTTTTTGGACTACTTTTGGGACAAGGTTGGGATTGAGAATAGGTGTTTTGATTTTATTTACTTTTATCACTTTTATTAATTTATTTTTCACTAAAGATAAAATTTTAAATTTAGTAAATAAATTAAAGAAAAAGACAACACAAGGAGAAGATGTAATTGAACTGAATCCTATAAGCTCTAATAATTGGTTGAAAGCAATAACTTCCAAACGAATCAACCTAGTATATTTACTATTCAGTTTTTTAATTGGACTTCTGTTTAGCGGGGTTGGGGCAAATAGTTGGGAGTTAATCCTTAAATTCATCAATAGAACTCCTTTTGGAACTGTAGATCCTATCTTTAGTAAAGATCTTGCCTTTTATATCTTTCAACTACCGACTTATGAATTGCTCTATCAAATGTTAACTGTGTTGGTCGTTTTAAATTTAATTATTATAGGAAGTATTTATCTCTTTATAGGAACTGGAAATTCTAAATTTATTGCTAATAATAAAGCAAAGTATCATATCTCAATTCTACTTAGTACCTTTTTCTTTCTTAAAGCTTGGGGTTATAGACTCGATATGTTTGATTTATTATACTCTGAAACCGGTGTTATTTTTGGAGCAACTTATACCGATGTCAATGCTCAACTGTTAGCCTTAAGAATATTATTGGTTACATCGTTATTATTAGGAATAGTTACCTTAGTTAATATCTATTTCAAACAAACAAAGTTGATTATCGGGGGCGTAGGAGTATTAATTTTAGCTTCTGTCTTATTGAACGGAATTTACCCATCTCTAATTCAAAGGTATCGAGTGGAACCAAACGAATTTGCACTGGAGTCACCCTATATTGAGCATAATATTAACTTTACGCAACAGGCTTATAATTTAGCCCAAATTGATAGAAGAGATTATCCATTAAAAGAAGAGCTCTCATATAGTGATATTCGTAATAATCAAGAAACGATTGATAATATCAGACTATGGGATCATAGAGCTTTAAAAGATACCTATAGTCAATTGCAAGAGATTAGATCATATTATGATTTTACTGATGTTGATGTTGATAGGTATTTGATTGATGGAAACTTACAACAAGTGATGCTCTCAGCTCGAGAATTAAATCAAGATTTGTTGCCAGAACGAGCCCAGACTTGGGTCAATAAGAGATTGGTTTATACTCATGGTTTTGGAGCGGCTATGAGTCCAGCAAATAAGGTAACAGAAAGTGGTCTGCCTGAATTTTTGATTAAGGATATCCCACCCCACAGTGATCGGTTTGAGATAACAGAACCTAGAATTTATTATGGCGAAGCAACTGATGAATATGTAATCGTTAATACTGAAGCAAATGAATTTGATTATCCTGAGGGGGATCAAAATAAATTTTATAATTATCAAGGAACTGGGGGAGTTGAGCTTGATTCCCCAATTAAGAGGCTAGCCTTTGCTTTCAAGTATAGAGCGATCAATATCTTATTAAATGATGATTTAACTAATGAAAGTCGATTAATGTTTGATCGTAATATCCATGAAAGGGTTCGTAAAGCTGCTCCTTTTTTAACGTATGATCAAGACCCTTATTTAGTTATTGGTGATGATGGGGGGCTGTATTGGATTCAGGATGCTTATACAACGACAGATAGGTATCCTTATTCTGAACCTCATAATTGGGGGAATTATATTAGAAATTCAGTTAAAGTTGTTATTGATGCCTATACAGGGAAGCTGGACTTTTATATCGTTGATGAGGAGCCTATTATTGAAACTTATCGTAATATCTTCCCTGAACTATTCAAGTCCTTTGAGGAGATGCCTGAGGGTATTAAAGAGCACATCAGATATCCTCAAGACTTATTTACAGTTCAAACTCAATTATATAGTACTTATCATATGAGTAATCCAAATGTCTTTTATAACAAAGAAGATGTCTGGAATATACCTCGCGAACATTATGATGGTAATTCGATTAGGATGGAACCTTATTATACAGTAATGACCTTGCCTGAGGAGAAGCAAGAGGACTTTATCTTAATGCTTCCTTTTACTCCAGCTAACAGAAATAATATAATCTCTTGGTTAGGGGCCAAATCTGATCCTGATAATTATGGTGAGTTAGTCTTATATGATTTCCCTAAGGGGAGACAGGTTTATGGGCCAATGCAGATCGAATCAAGAATTGATCAGCATGAAGATATATCACAACAACTAAGCTTGTGGGATCAACGTGGTTCTAGAGTGATTAGAGGAAACTTATTAGTGATTCCGATTGGTCAATCACTACTTTATGTAGAGCCAATCTTTTTACAATCTGAAGAGGAGCAGATTCCTGAATTAAGAAGGGTAATAGTCTCCTCTGGAGATGACATTGTGATGGAACGGAATCTAGAATTAGCTTTATTACACTTAGTTGATGATGAACAATTAAAAGAGGACTTAGGAGATGAGTTAGAGGAAGAAGAAGCAGAAATAACGGAAGCTATTTTAGAAGGACAGGTCGATCTAAAAGAAAAAATTAGTGGAATTACAGCTTTATATAATGAAGCTCAAACAGAGTTAAAAAGAGGTAATTGGCAGGAATATGGTAAATTAATAGAAGAGATGGAAGAAAAATTATTGAAATTAGAGGAAGAACTGAATTAATTATTAATAGAGAGAGCAGTTACTTAGCTCTCTCTTTACTACTTTAAATAGCTTAAGTTTAAGGCTGAGGAAATGGTTTTTATAAGGTAAGGTTGAACTAACCATTAAAAATATAAATATTTAGAGTTTGCTTAAACTAAAGCTTAGACTTAACCTTAAATTGATATAAAAGGGTGAACTAATATGGATGAGAAAAAGCTTGAAATCATTCAAGATACAATGAAAGTAAAGAGAAATGAAGCCGAAATGGCTCTTGAATTAGCTGAAGGAGATCTGGATCGAGCATTATTAATGATTGAATATGTAGATAAGAACTTTGTGATTGTTCATGGGAAATTTAATTATGGTAGCTTACATAATAGGGTTTATGGATTACTCAGTATTATTGCTGATGGGAAACAAGGAGAATTTCTTAAATATGAATTGGTACTAAGTAATCAGCGAGAACTATTAAATATAAATCTGGATGTGAATAATAATGTTTTTATGAAAACCTTAGATAATCTTGCTCCAGAAAAAGTTATTAATAATCAGAGTATCAGCCTAGAACTCTTTTCTAGTTTTAATCCAACAGAAATTTTTAATCTATTGGAGTTGGTTCAAGATAAACAAAAAAAAGAGGTCAAAGAATTAATTGAAGAAAAATTAGAAGATGTTCTGGAAGAAAATATTGACTTAGAAATTTATACTAATTTAACTACTAAAGCTCAATTAAAGAATTTTTATTCAAATTTATTTCCCAAGCAAACTCCTTCTTTAGAAGGAGAAGAGGCAAGTGATGAAAAAGAAGAAAATGATGGATTGGGAATGGAAATTCGGTTGAATTGTATTCCGATCATTTCTCCAACCCAGGGACAGAAGGCTTCTCATTTAAAGATAGGAGATGAATTGGTAGTTAGAATTACTGATACTAGAGAGGTTGGTCAGTACTTAGCTAAACTATTACAGAATTCTGAAGGAGTTACTGTTGGGAAGGTCAAAAACATTAGCTTTAATCAAGATTCCAAGCGTTATTTAATCTTAATTCAGTTTGGCCCTAGTATTTATGGACAAGTTCTAGTGGAATCTGAAATTAAATTGATAATCCTAACAGAAGAAGAACAGATTCAACAACTTACTGAAGAAGAAAATAAAGTTAATTTAAATCTAAATAAAGAAACAATAATTGTTGGTGGTTTGATTGCCTTAATAATTCTGTTAGTAATTATTATTATGATGATTTATTAAGTTTCTTAATTGAATTAAATAAATAACTACATAGCGATCAATAAGCTCAGTTAAAATCAGTAGCTCAAAATCTTTATTATTTACAAAGCGAAAGTCTTTTTGATTAGGAGAGAAGGTGGCATCTTGTCCGTGCGGAACATAATTTACTGGTATACTATGATGATGACGCTCTACAATCTTTAATTGAGCTTGCTTGGTTGCATTATAAAGGGTTGAACTGACCTGACAAATCCCACCCCCTAATGCTGAAGAAAACTCTCCAGAATCGATAATAGTAGCTTCTTTATATCCTTTATCAGCAGTAGGGACTCCTATCAGTTCATTAAAAGAGAATTCTTCTGTAGGTTTTAGTTGATGCTGATCGATTTCTTGTAAAGCAATCTCAATATTATTTTTACGGTTGGACTGATTATCTTCTAGATACGTCGTATAATTGCTCAAAACCTTTCCAGTAATAATTTCATCTTCAAATTCAATTTCAAAGTATTGATCTTTTTTTAACATTTCTGTAGTAATTACAGGAGCAATCTTTTCTGTTACAAATTCAACATCTGTTCCTGCTTGAGCAGTCAATACTCTCTTTAGTGTAGCAGAGATATCTATCCTTTGACCAAATTCTTCTGAAATAATTACCCCCTTGAAAATAAAAGCATTTTGTGCTTTGCTCTTTTCTTTTTTAGCTAACTGAGTTATAATATTATCGACTTCTTCTTTAGTTTTACCACTTATTTTATGCCCTTGCAAAGTAACGCTAGTATTAACTTGTTGTTCTTCAGATTGACTGGGCTGCCTATTAGGTTCTTTATTAGGTTGATTAATTAGATTATTATTTCTGGTTAAAACGGTAAATAAACCACTGATTAGAATAAGTGCAATCAAAATTGAAATATATCTTAGTTTATCTTTTAGATCCATTCTGCACCCCATTTCTAAATTTTTTGAAGCTTTTAATTTTAGTTTATATCATCTATTTAATATTATGTATCCTAAATTTTGCTTTTAATCTAATTATTAACTACAATAAGTTATCACATTTATTTAATTCAATCATATAATATAAATAAGGGGGATAAAGATGTCACTAAATTCAGTATTAGCAAGTACTGAGCAGACTTTAAGTGATTTGATTAAAGATTTACAAATAATAAATAGCACCAACTTTAAAGAATCTAAAATCAATAATATTACAAATAATTCAAAAGGAGTTGCTCCTGGTTCTTTATTTGTTGCGATAAACGGTTTTAATACTGATGGACACAGATATATAATGGAAGCCGTCAGCCAGGGAGCAATAACTGTTATTGGAGAAAGGGAAGTCAGTATTCCTCAGCAGATTCCATATTTACAAGTTGAAGATGCTCGAAAGGCTTTAGCAGAACTTTCTGGGAAATTTTATGGCTTTCCTAGTCAAAAGTTAAACTTAATTGGTGTTACTGGAACTACTGGTAAGACAACAACTACAATGATGATCGATCATATCATCAATCAATTGAGAGAGAAGACTGGCTTAATTGGTACTTTACATACTAAAATTGGTGATAAATATTACTCCAATCCCAATCAATGTACAACACCTGAATCTACAGTCTTAAATCAGAGGTTGGCCCGAATGGAGCAAGAAGAAATCAATTACGTAAGCATGGAAGTATCTTCTCATTCTCTAAAGTTAAATAGAGTTTGGGGTTTAGATTTTGATTTGGCCATCTTTACTAATTTATCACGTGATCATTTGAACTTTCATCAAACACTAGAAGATTATTATACAAGTAAAGAGAAATTATTTACTGAGTTAAAAGAGGATAAAATAGCTATCTGTAATTCAGATGATGACTATACTGAGCGAATTATTAAAAATACTTCAGCTATTAGTTACACTTATGGAATTAAAAATAGTTCTGATTTGAGTGCTGCAGATATAAAGATTAATAAGCAGGGAATTAAATTCAAATTGAAGGTTAATAATAATCTTGTAACCATGACTGGTAAATTAATCAAGCCAATCTCTTTAGAAATTAAAATGCCTATAACTGGCTATCATAACATATATAATGCGTTAGCAGCTTTTCTAGCCTGTTCATTATTAGGATTTCCAGTAGAAAAGATTAAATCTAATTTAGAAAGTTTTACTGGAGTTAGAAGAAGAATGGAGCTGATTTATGATCAGGAGTTTTCAATTATCGATGATTTTGCTCATAATCCATCCAGCCTAAACTCTAATTTTAAAACTATCGAGAAACTTGATTATAATAATTTAGTGATTATTCATTTTTTGAAAGGAAAAAGAGGGATTAAAGCAAATCAACATAATGCTCAAATAATTACTACCTGGGCCAATAAATTAAATCTTAAAGAGATTATTACTACTCGAGCAGAAGAAGAAGTAATTCAAAAAAACAAAGTATTATCAGCAGAGGAAGATGCATTTACTAAAATTATTGCTGAAGAAGGAATTAAAATTACAACTACTGCTAATTTAGAACCTGCATTGCAGTTAGGATTGAATAAAATTGAATCTGGCGACTTATTATTATTATTAGGTGGGCCAGGTTTAAATAACGGAAAAAAGATTTTGAATGATTTACTAATCTAATAAAATTTAGAGTATTCTCAGTTAAAAGAAAATATTGCAAATAAGAATGTTTAGTTGTATAATAGCTTATAAACATTGAGGGTTTTAGTGTTTTGATTGTATGGTTTTGAATTTCATTGTCCCACCCAGTCTAAAAAACAGACTGGGTGTGAAACCCATAGAAACTATATCCATTGTACATAATAAATTGTACACTAAGACGGAGGGTACAGAAAAGCTTAGTTATCTACGGAGTGCCATAGTGATAGGCTTAAATTTAGCTGAGAATCGTAAATCTATTATGAGGAGGATAAAAATGAAGAAGATCAAACTTATTACCACCGGTGGAACGATAGCAATGGGAAAAGATGAAAAGACAGGTCAGATTGTACCTAAATTATCCGGGGTTGATCTATTACAGCAAGTACCACAATTGACGAAAATGGCTGACTTAGAATTGGTTCAATATGTCAATATGGACAGTTCCCAATTAACTGCTCCAATGTTATTAGAATTAGCTAAATTAGTTGAAAAAGCACTAGCTGAAAAAGAAGTAGATGGAGTATTAATTACTCACGGAACTGATACTCTTGAAGAAACAGCTTACTTACTAGATTTAGTCTTAGATATAAATAAACCAGTAGTAATTACCGGAGCATTAAGAAGTTTTAATCAACTCAACTCAGATGGAGCAGGTAATCTAGTCCAATCAATCCAGACAATATTAAGTCCCCAAAGTAAAGATAAAGGAGTTTTAGCAGTTATAAATGAAAAGATACATGCAGCTAGGTTTTTATCTAAGATACATACTAATAAACTAAATGCTTTCTCATCATTAAATTGTGGGCCAATCGGTATTATAGATCATTCCGGAATTCATTATTCCTATGATTTACCTTCTCAAATTACAATTGAGGTTGACCAATTAGAGGAGCGAGTAGAGATTATCAAGCTAGCAATCGGTAGTGATGACCGACTGATTCAAGCTGCACTTGATTATGATTGCCAAGGTTTAATCATTGAAGCTTTTGGTTTAGGGACTTTACCCGAAAAGGTTATTCCTGGACTGATTAGAGCTAAGAAAGAAGGAGTTCCAGTTGTAATTACCTCTCGTTCTTATGAAGGAAGGGTATATAATCTATACGGAGCTTCCGGTGGAAAGACTAATATTAAGGAGCTGGATCTAATCTTTGCTGGAGGGTTAACAAGTACTAAAGCTCGCTTGTTATTGATGTTGTTACTAGGAAAAAATTTGTCTCAATCAAAAATTCGAGAATATTATCTTAAATTGAAATCATAATATATAGTAAGGATCAATAGCTACTGATTAATAAATTGGTAGCTATTTTTTATTGTGCAGTTAACAATGTACAATTAAAGATTAAACCCTTAAAAGCAAAGGTTTAAACTATCAATTATCAATTAAACTTAAGCTAAATATTAATTATTAGTTATTCAATATTAAATATTAAATGCACTTACCGGAGGGATAATTGTTGAAAAAATTTGAACCCAAACGAGTTTTAATTGAACATGATGCTTTAAATTATGAATTAGGTCAAGAACTTGAGAATAAATTCAAAGCAACAAAAATACCACTCAATTATATTGAATCTCATAATCGAGTTAGAGCAGAAAAAGAAATGAACCCTATTGAGTTGTTTAACTGGAACAAAGAAACATTAGTTATAGGAGTTAAGAAGACATTAAATTTTAAATCATGTCAGCCTTCAGCTGATTATCGATTAGTAACCAGCACCAGTTGCCCAGCCAAATGTGAATACTGTTATTTAGCAAAAAATCTCGGTTCAGCTGCTTATCTTAGAATCTATGTTAATCTCAAAGAGATACTAAAGGCAGTTAAAAAGCATATTAGAAAGGGTAGAGGAGAGATTATTACTTTTGAAGCAAGTAGCTCCTCTGATCCAGTAGCCGTTGAACACTTAACCGGTTCTTTAGCAAAAATTATAGACTATTTTGCTAAACAAGATCGAGGTCGCTTGAGAGTGGTTACTAAATTTTCCAATGTTGATAATTTATTAGATATTGAACATAATAATCATACTAGATTTAGATTTAGCCTTAATTCTAGTTATGTAATTAAAAATTTCGAACATTTAACTGCTAATTTAGATGAAAGGATTACAGCAGCAAGTAAGATCCAACAAGCTGGTTATCCATTAGGCTTTATTTTGGCCCCGTTAATGATTTATGATGGCTGGCAAGAGGATTATCTTGACTTACTGACTCAATTAAGAACTAGATTAGTCAATCCTGCAGCCAATAATCTGACCTTTGAATTGATTATGCATCGTTTCAGTACTAGATCAAAAAACTTGATTGAAGCTAGATTTCCCAATACCAGATTAAAACTGGATAAAGATAGTTATCACCATAAAGGTTTTGGCAAGTATGTTTATCCGCCTCAGCAAGCAAAAGAATTGAAAGAATATTTGATTAAAGAAATTAATGAACTCTTCCCTCAAGCGGAAGTGGAATATTTCACTTAATAAAGGAGGTAATTGGTAAGTGAGTACAGATTATAAAGCATTAAGAATCATCTCTACTGCTTTTAAAGTTTTAGCGGTACTGGTCTTTTTAGGAACAAATTTAATTACATTTTTAACTATTATGCAAGAACCACCAAGGACGGGGCAACATATAGCTTTTAATCTCTTTAATCTTCTCTTCCCGATCTTTATTGGATTATTTAAAACTTTATTTTTATATGCTCTAGGGGAATTGATTGTTTTATTTGTCGAAATGAAAGGTGATTTAGAAGAGATTAACCACTCTTTAATTAATAGGGAGTGAAATGAACTTCAGTCATAGCCATAATTGAGTTGACAGTTTACAGTGAACAGTTAAGATCAAAACCTTAAAAATTTAAAACCACTTAGAACCCTTATAATTAAAGGGGTAGATAGGTTTTGAATTTAAGATTTAATGATTTTCCTTCGGGTTTTTTTAAACCCTTCGTGAAACTCATAAAAACCATATCCACCGTAAACTGTACACTGATATAAAGTGGCAAAGTGCCACTTTATATCAGTTAAATTTATTCGTTAAAGAAATTTTCGATCTCAGCTTCAATCTCTAGCCAATTACTGACTCGAATAACATCTCCCTTATAGTGGCGATTATGATGCATATCCATTAATAATGCTTCAACACCTGCTTTTTTAACAGCAAGGACATTAGCCAACATATCATCAATAAAAAGCTCAATTCCTTTCTTCTGACAAGCTTCAGCCTTGTTTTCATTATGGATTAATTCGTCATAAGGGATTTGATGTCTTTCTAACCACTTTAATGTTACTTGATTATGTGCATCGATTCTAGCTGTAACTAAAATAATTGTAAATCCTTTCTCCTGTAACCGATTTAATACTTCTTTGGCATGAGAACAAGAATCAGCACTTTCATATATTTTAGAGCTATTAACCTCCATAAATTCTTCAACTTGCTCATCTGTTAAACCATAAGCATCTCCAAAATGATAAACATCCTCTTTTCTCTCTGTTAAATCAAAATGATTGCAGATGGCTTGGTGCCAAATATTATCTTCCCCCTCACCTTCTGCAGTTAAAACTCCATCAATATCAACACCAATTATTTTTTTCATAACATCACCTCATTAAATTGATTTATAATTAAGCAACTGGTCTTTTTTGTTGTTGAGCTTCTACTCTAAGCAGAACTTCTAATGCTTTTTGAGCAGCTTTTAGATGTTTTGAATCAGGTTCAATAGTAGTAAATTTTTGAAATAGATACGGAATGAACAGAATAACTCGGGGTGCAATCAGGATAACTTCATAAGCAATACCAATTGCAACCAAACTCATTAAATATACATTAAAACTGATCCCGACTAGATCAAATAAAGTAATAATGAATAGATAAAAGACAACTAAATTTGTGCCGCATCTACGGGCCAACCGAGAATAACCAGTCAATTCTCCTTGCGAATCCGCTTGATAATAATTAACTGCTTTATGTTCAGCTCCATGAAATTTAAAGATTTCTTTTAATAGAGTCATTCTTAATACTATTAATATCCCTCCCATTGAAAAGAGATAAGCTAACCAGTTAAATCTCACTAGAAAATTGAAGATTTGAGTACTTTGAGCTGGAAAGAACCTATATTGAATCTGAAGTCCAATTTCCAAAAAAACAAGTACTAATAAAGGCCAAAATTTTTTCGGACTATGGCTTGCCTCTTTAAAAAAAGCAATTAAAGAGAAGATAATACTAACAATTCCTCTGATAAAGGGTATTTTTTTAAAGAATAAAAATAATTTATTATTACTTATCTTATTTTTACTGATTGTATATTTCAATTTATCATCTTCATAATAAGCTTTAACAGAATAGCGTTTGCCAAATAATCTAATACCATTTCTATACGCCCTACCACCAATCTTCATAATTTCCCCCCCAACTATTTAATAGTTTATGTTCTTTTTAGTTAGATGTCAACAGATGCTTTTAATTTTTCTTATAAATTGGTATAATAAAGATGCTGTGCCAATTTAATTTAGATTGAATTCAAAACTGGGCCAACTAAAAGTAGGATTGTAAGCTAAACATACATTACATAACTATTGAGCAGATTAGAGATAATAAAAAGAGAGGTTAAGTAATTTAGAAATGGCAAACAAAAAATTAGTTTTATAATATTTTAAGGTCTTAATGAATTCAATTATTCAGTATTAATTATTAAATATCAAATGAAATTAGGGAGGGATAAAATGGCTATTGTAGAAGTAACTGTAGTACCATTAGGTACAGCAGAACCTGGTTTGAGTAAGTATGTAGCTGGCTGCCAAGAGATTTTAGAACAAGAAGAAAAAATTGAATATCAACTTACACCAATGGGAACAATCATTGAAGGGGATTTAGAGCTTATATTTGCTCTAATCAAGAAGATGCATCACCATCCTTTTGAACAAGGGGCATTGAGGGTAACTACTTCGATTAAAATTGATGAACGGCGTGATAAAAAAGCTAGTATGAAGCAGAAATTAGGTTCAGTACACGATAAATTAGAGTCTTAAGTAAGAAATAATTATTATGGAGGATTTAATTATGGAAGAGATATACTTAGATAATGCTGCAACAACTAAACCATATCCTGCAGTTGTAACTAAGATCAAAGATGCACTAACTGAAGCGTATGGCAACCCTTCTTCATTACATGGTAAGGGGTTAGAAGCTGAAAAGTTGATCAAGGCAGCTCGTAAAGAGATTGCTGATCAATTAAAGGTTAAAACTGATGAAATTTATTTTACTTCCGGCGGAACAGAAGCTAATAACTTAGCAATTAAAGGTGCTGTCAATGCCTTACATAGATCTGGCAACAGGATTATTACTAGTTCTATCGAACATCCCTCAGTTTTAAATATCTTTAAAAGATTGGAAAAGCAGGGCTATGATGTTAAATATCTTAGTGTAGATCAAACTGGCGTAATTGATCTCGATCAATTAGAAGAGTATCTAACTAACGAAACAATTTTGGTCAGTATTATGGGGGTCAATAATGAACTGGGTTCTATTCAACCATTAGCTAAAATAGGAAGATTGTTAGCTCCTTATGATAAGCTCTATTTTCATGTTGATGGGGTACAGGCATTTACTAAATTAGATATTTTTCCAGCTAAATTAGGGATAGATCTCTATTCAGTCAGTGCCCATAAAATTCACGGGCCAAAGGGGGTAGGAGCCTTATATATTAAGGATAGTACTAGGATTGATAATTTAATCTCAGGCAGCAAACAAGAATCAGGAATCAGACCTGGCACAGAAAATGTACCAGGTATAGTAGGCTTTGGGGAAGCAGTTAAAGAGGTTAATCGAGAAGATTTTACAGCTACAATATTCCGCTTAAAGAAGTTGTTAGTCAATAGGATATTAGATGAGATTGAAGGTAGTACTTTAAACGGGCCAACTATTGAACAGGGAGCTTCTCATATAGTTAATATATCCTTTGCTGGAATTAAAGGAGAGATACTGGTTCATAGTTTAGAACGAGATAATATCTATGTCTCTACTGGAGCTGCTTGTTCATCTCGCTTAGCAACACCTAGTTATGTACTAGAAGAGATTGGAGTTGCCAGTGATTTGATTGAAGGGGCTATTAGATTCAGTTTATCCTCTCAAACAACAAAACAAGAGATCAATTATACAGTCAATAGATTGAAAGAACATATTACTACTTTAAAAGAGATCATACAGAGGTGATAAAAAAATGGAACAGTTATATTTAATTCGCTATGGTGAAATAGGAATCAAAGGAAAGAATAGACCACTTTTTGAAGACAAATTGGTCAATAATATTCGAGAGCAGTTAAAAAGAGCTGAACCTAATCAGTTAGATGTTTATAAGACATATGGTCGGATCTATGTTAGAACAGATCTTGAACAAGAAGAGGTAGTTGCAAGGTTACAGAAGGTATTTGGTATTGTAGGGATCTGTCCTACTAAACGGGTAGCTTTAGATATGGAAGAGATTAAGGCTGCTTGTTTGGAATTAGTCAATGAACAACTAGCAACTAAAAAGGGGTTGACCAGCTTTAAAATAATTGCTAGACGTTCTAATAAAGGTTTTGAGTTGGATAGTATGGAGTTAAATAGGGAATTAGGAGCCCATGTCTTAATTAATACTAAAGATGGTCGTTTAGAAGTTGATGTCCATCAACCTGAAATCCCAGTCACTGTTGAAATTAGATCAAAGTATGCTTTTATCTATACTCAAGATCTTAAAGGGGTCGGAGGTCTGCCATTAGGTGTGACAGGTAAGGCAGGCTTATTACTGTCAGGTGGAATTGATAGTCCAGTAGCAGGATGGATGGCTATGAAACGGGGCGTAGAGATTGTACCTATTTATTTTCATAGTTTTCCTTTCACAAGTGATCGGGCCAAAGAGAAGGTCATCGATTTAGCTGAAGTGTTGGCCCAGTATCAAGGAGAGATTGATCTTCATGTAGTCGATTTTACTGCTATTCAGACTGAAATGAATGATAAATGTCCTGCTGATTTAATTACGATCATTATGCGAAGAATCATGATGGATCTAGCTGAAAAGATTACTGCTCGGCAAGAAGGAAAAGCTTTAATCACGGGCGAAAGTATGGGCCAAGTTGCCAGTCAGACTTTAGATTCGATGTATGTAACCAATCTGGTTCCTGAGATGCCTGTCTTTAGACCATTGATCGGGATGGATAAGCTGGAGATAGAGAAAAAGGCTAAAATGATTGGAACTTATCAGACTTCAATTCAGCCTTATGAAGATTGTTGTACAGTCTTTGTTCCTAAGACTCCAGAGACCCATCCAACTAAAGAGCAAGTTCTTGCTGGAGAAGAGGAACTAGAGATAGAAGATTTAATTCAAGAAGCAGTGGAGAATGTTGAAGTTATTTCTATTGTTGGAGAGTAATTACTAGTGTCGAAAATCAGCAATTAAGAATTAGGAACTAGGAATCAGTAAAACCATTAAAACATAAAATTAAAGTTCAAAACTCTATATCTACAGGTTAGACTGGTTTTGACTTTAGGGTTCTATTTAAATTTTAGGAAAATTTTGTTTGAGCTGAGCATAGATTATGCACTTGATTTGCTGATTAGTTGAGGGAAGGCTGATTTTTAGCCGCCTCGAATTAGTAGAGGAATCTTTACTGCATGGTAAAGATTCCTCTTTTTTGATTCTACTTAGCCTTAATCTTAGACTTAAACTTAATTATCGTATAATCTTAATTGGTTAAACATATTTTTAGATAAGATTATTATTGAACTAACGTTTAAAGTTTTCTATATTTTGGAGATATATATGCCCAGCCTTTTGTTTTTCCATATCTGATAAAATCATTATAAAATTCTATTTCTTGCTGATAGAGTTGGAGAAATAATTTGCGGATATTATTATTTTTTTTAGATTCTACAACTGCTCGGATATGTTTGCTTATAGCATCTTGAATTCCTTTGATAATAATTCTAAAGATAACCTTATCTTCTATAGTTGCAGGATCTACTTTTGCTTGTTGAGAAGCAGGCGGTTTTTCAGGAAGAGGGATTTCAAATTTTGCAGCTAATTCTTCAATTATTTTAATTTGATCTTTGAGTGTTGAAGTTCCACTGTCTAATATTAATTTCAAATCTTTATCATTAGTTAAAGCTAAAAATATACGAGTAAGTTGTAATTGATCATATCTAAAGTTAAGCAGTTCCCATAAATGTCCTGCTTCAATTGTAGATAATAGTTTTTTAGTAGGTTGATCAGTTCTAAAAGGTGGTTCTGTTTCTGTCCACCCTTTTGCATTACCATACTTATAGAGATCATTAAGATCAGTCAAATGGCTAGTTACAAAATTTATAAAGTTGTTTCTTAAATTATCATTAACTCTACTTCTACTTGTAGCTTGACTCATTAAGTAAAGTTCAGAAATTAAATCAGTAGAAATTTTTTTAAAGATCATCTTATCAGATATTTCATCGATTTTTGTAGAGATTTTTATTTGTTCAGGCGGTTTAGAAGGAACTTTTATTTTTATCTTTTTAGCTATATTTTCAAGAATCTTTACTTGTTTTTGAAAGTTTTTTAGATGTTGAGAAAGTAACAAGTCAAAATCACGATCATGGATAAAATTTTTGTATAATTTATAGGTTTCTATACTTGCATATCTACTTTGTAAAGTATTCCATAGATCATACGCTTCTATAGTGGATAATTCGTTTTCAGCAGTAATTGATCTTTTTAAAAGTCTTTTAGGATGTAATAAATCAGAAATTTTCAACTGTTGTATCCTCCTATAAAATGCTATTTTTTATTTAAGTTAATTATATTATTTGAGATATTCCTAAAATTTATTTAGCCTTTATAATTTTAAAAGATAAAATAGCAAACACCCTCACTTATTATATAATTAGTAAGTTATCTAATTTGAGAAAGGAGTTTATTAATGTTAAAAAAGTTCTTGTTTTTAGTAGTCATTATCCTATTGATGCTGATGACTATGAGTCCTATTTACCTTGAAGCTACAGTTGAGCCTGATTACAATTGCTTAGATAATCGTGAATTATGGTTGCGTAAACCGAAGATGAAAGGATATGATATTTTAGAATTACAACGTGAATTAAAAGCATTAGGCTTTTATGAAGGAAAGTTAAATTCAATTTATGATCAAAAGACTTATCAAGCTGTCAGAAGATTTCAATTTGCTAATGGCTTACCGGTCACAGGAGTGGTTAGAGAAAATACCTGGACTCAGATAACTGAAGTAGCTAATCAAGTATTATTAAAAACAGCTGCTCAGAATTTAGAGCAGCCGACAGGAGAAGTTTCTTTATTGATAGATGCTTATAGAAAAGAGATGATCGTTTACTCTGATGGAGAAATTCATTATAAATTCCCTGTAGCAGTTGGAAAGCCTTCAACAAAATCTCCTATTGGTGAATGGGCAATCATTGCCAAAGATGCTGATTGGGGAGGTGGCTTTGGAGTTCGCTGGATGAGATTAAATGTTCCCTGGGGAATTTATGGAATTCATGGTACCAACAAACCCCATTCAATTGGGACGGCAGCCAGTCATGGTTGTATTAGAATGTTTAATCGGCATGTTAAGATTCTCTATACTTGGGTTGAAGTCGGTACTCGAGTCAAAATTATCGGTAATAGAGATCCGGTTGAGATTACCCATGATTTAAGACCTGGTCAGACAGGGAAGGATGTCTTATTATTTCAAGAAAAATTAAGAGAGCATGGGTTTGATCCTGGTTATACTGATGGGAGGTTTGGTGAGGGTACTCAAGATGCAATGAAGGAATTTAAATATTTTTATGGTTTGAAGGATGATTTAATAGCAGATGATAATACCTTTTATATTTTAGGGATTAAATAAGAGTACTCTCAGCTAAAAGAAAATATTGGAAGATAAAATATTTAGGCGTAGGATGCTTTGCAGTTATTGATGGTTTAAGTGTTTGTGGTTTTATGATTTTGAATTTAATTGTAAATTGTACATTGTACACTAAGACGGCGGTGCAGAGAAATTTAGTTGTCTGTGAAGTATTGTAATGGCAGGCTTTAATTTAGCTGAGAGCGTTAAATAAGAAAAGAGGGGTATTGAAGGATGTGGAAGAAACTAAAGTTTAATCTTAGTTGGATAGGAATAATTACAATTATGCTCTTAATAACGATTATTAGTGGGGCTGTCATCTTTTATGTTAAATTTAGGGCAGAGACTGGATTTAAGATTGATCCAACTGTAGAAGTTGATCCTAATCAGAAATATCAGATAGATTACTGGGATTATCCATTATTTATCGACTTAGAAAATGACTATCGAGAGTTTTTAGAAAATACGATCGAAGAGTTTAATAAGTTCTATCCTAATATCGAAGTCAATTATCAACTTTTATCCTTTGCAGAAGGTGAACAACGACTAAAGGAGTCATTACTTGAGGATAGAGGACCTGATATTTATAATGATATCTTTGGTACTAAATTGATTTCTGAAGAGTTACAACTTCCTGTCAATCCTTTTTTAAAATTAGAGGATGAGGCAGGGGCTAAGGAATTGGATAATTATGATCCGTTAGCCCTGAGAGCATTATCAGGTGAGGAAGAAATCTGGGGCTTACCTACTTGGTTAATTCCACAACTTTGGGTAGGCAATAAAGGGGTGTTGGCCCAAACTGGTTTAGATTTAGAGCAAGTGGTGCAAGAGGGATGGAATTGGCAAGAGTTTGAAAAGTTTAGCCAAGAGCTTAGTGCTGAAGATAAAGTAATAATATTCAACCCTTATAATCCAGAACTCTTCTATCAATTATTAATGGCAGCAGGCAAGGGGGAGCTAATCTCTTCTGAAAGAAGGTTGTTGTTGACTGAAAAAGACTTAACTGAAACCTTTCAATTTTTAGAACAGTTACGTGATAAAGGTGTCTTCCCCAGAGAGGAGAAGAGAATGAATGAAAAATTATTATCGTATTTCTGGGAGAATCAAGCGGCAGTAATTGCTCCAATTAACCTCTGGTTATTAAATAACCTCTATCAACGAGAGCTTAATGAAGGAACTGAGTTAACCTTATTACCACCACCTTCTAAATTTAAGAAAGGGGTTGTCCCCATAGAAACAAGGAGCTTACTTTTATTTCGCCAAGAGGAATATCGAGGTGATGACCATACTAAAGCTACTTATAAGTTTGCTCAATTTGTGGCTCAAAGGAAGACTCTCTTGTTAGCTAAAAAGTTAAATGTAATGCCAGCTTATTTGCCATTACAAGAAGAGTGGTTAACTGGAGTTGGGTTGAAAGAAGGGATTAAGGTTCAACTTTTAGAGTATTTAAAGCAAGGTGCTTCTCATGAAATAGGTAACTTTGCTGATTTTGATTTAGAAAGACTGGTTAAGGAAAGAATTGAAGAGGGGTATCACAACTTCTGGTTTGAAGATAGGTCAGTTTCTGAAATTGTTACTGAAATGATCTTCGATTTAGAACAGATTATAGCTGAAAATAAAGAAGTAAAGACGGATGAAAAAGATAGCTTTCTAAATTGACATAATTAATATGTTATGTTATCATTAAATAAATATATATATCATCTTATCAAGAGTGGCTGAGGGATCTGGTCCATTGACGCCCAGCAACCTCCTATATTAATAGGGAAGGTGCTACCTCCAGCAATACCTAAGCGGTATTGACAGATAAGAAGGTTTTACTACCAACCTCTTCTTATCAGAAGAGGCTTTTTAATTTTATAAAGGGGGATTTAATAATGAGTAGTAGAGAAGATTATTCATTTGACACTATTGCTTTACACGGAGGATATGATCCAAAAAAAGATAGTAGTGGAGCAAGAGCTGTACCAATTCATCAGACTACTTCCTATGTCTTTGATGATGCAGATCATGCAGCGAGATTATTTGCTTTAGAAGAAGCCGGTAATATTTACACAAGAATTACTAATCCGACCAATGCTGTTTTGGAGCAGAGAGTAGCAGCTTTAGAAGGAGCAGAAGCGGGGTTGGCTACTTCTTCAGGGATGGCTGCAATCAATTTAACTGCTCTTACTTTGGCAGAAGGGGGCGGAGAGATTCTATCTTCTAAATATATTTATGGAGGTACATATAATTTATTCGCTACCACTTTACCTAAATATGGTATAGAAACCAAGTTTGTCGATCCTCATGATCTGACTGCTTGGGAAGAAGGGATTACAAATGATACAAAGTTTTTATATTTAGAATCTCCAGGCAACCCAACCTTAGATATTGTTGATATTGAAGCTATAGCTGAGATTGTCCATCGTAATGATTTAAAGTTAGTTGTTGATAATACCTTTAATACACCATATTTATCTCAACCACTTAAATTTGGAGCTGATGTAGTAGTTCACTCAGCTACTAAGTATATTGGTGGGCATGGTAGTTCAATTGGTGGGGTAATTGTTGGCCCAGAAAAGTTACTCTTTGAGATGAGGACAGAAGGTTATCGTGATACAGGGCCAGCCTTAAGTCCAATGAATGCCTGGTTATTCATACAGGGGTTAGAAACATTGTCATTAAGAATGGAGAAACATTCTAGCAATGCATTGCAGGTTGCTCAATGGTTAGAGAGTCATTCTCAAGTAGAATGGGTCAGATATCCTGGTCTAGAAAGTCACCCTCAGCATGAGTTGGCCCAAAAGCAGCAAAAGCACTTTGGGGGTATGGTCTGCTTTGGAATCAAAGGTGGTTTTGATGCTGGTAAGAAGTTGATTAATAGTGTTGAGTTATGCTCTTTGTTGGCTAATATTGGTGATACTAGAACATTAATTATCCATCCTGCTTCAACGACCCATGAACAATTATCAGCACAAGAGCAAGAAGATGCTGGTATCAGTAATGATTTAATTAGATTATCGATCGGAATTGAGAATGTTGATGATATTATTGCTGATTTAGGACAAGCTTTCGATAAAGCAGCAGAATAACAGAAGAAAGTTGCAAATAGAAGTAAGACTAAAACAGCAACAGCAGAATTAGCTGGATAACCCTAGAACAATTCAAATAGTAATTATTACTATTTGAATTGTTCTAAAGTAATGTTATAATTGATGAACGATTCTGTTAAATATAAGTTCTAAGTAAATTGTACACTACGAAGGTATAGAGAAACTTAATTATATGCGAAGCATTGTAATAACAGACTTTAATTTAACTGAAAGTATTATAATATTTAAAGGAGGTATATAATGGCTCGCAAAGCAAAAATTGAAAGAACAAACAAAAAAGCAAAATTCTCTACTAGACAAGAAAACCGTTGTAAGGTTTGCGGACGACCTCATGGTGTTTTGCGTAAATTTAAACTTTGTAGAATTTGCTTTAGAGAGTTGGCCCATCAGGGTAAACTACCTGGTGTAAGAAAAGCAAGTTGGTAGGTAAAGTTGTCTTAAGACAACTTTAGTCTGAGATTGAGTTTGAGTTTAAGCAAGATCTAAAAAAACTCTTCTCTTTAAAGAGAAGAGTTTTTTCTTTGATTTACTTAACCTTAATCTTAATCTTAAACTAAAATGAGCAAAGCTCATTTTAGGGCTTCAATCGCTCCAGATCCTCTCCAGTTATTCCGTTAGTTAAAACTAAAAAAGTAAAATAGAAGCTACTACTTAATGTAATCGAAACAGCTAAGCTGATCAGGTCACTATTAGACATATAATAAATCAGTTTATAGAGCTGTGGTAGAATAGCCACTACTAAACTACTAGCTAAGATTGGTTTAAAAATTAGATGAATGATTGGAATCTGTAACTTGACTCGATTATTAATCGAGCCATAATGCAGAAGGGATATGATGATATATCTGCTTCCAATTGCTAAGATAATTAAATGAAATCCTAATTGAGGAAAGAGAGTAACCGATTGAATAATAGCTAACTCAATTGCTAATCCTACAATTGAATTTCTAACAACTAAATTAGGCTTACCTAACCCTTGAATAATCCCAGCAAATATCTGAGATAAATACATGAATATAGCTGGCAGAGCTAATAGCCTTAAATATTCACCTGCTTGGGGATAATTAAAGATTAAATCAGTAATTTGATGAGGTACTAAAAATAAGATAACCACTGCTAACATACCCAAATAAAATGTTAGTCTAATGGCTTCTAGTGACTTCTTTCTAATTGCTTGTTGATTATTATGAGCAGCCGATTCAGAAATAGCAGGAATTAGATTTGACATTAATGCAATTGTAATAATTGTCGGTAAATAAATTAATTGTAATACCATTCCTGATAATTGACCATACAATGATGTAGCTTCTGAAACACTATATCCTATCTGTTGTAGCTTGCCAGGAATAGCTATTGCCTCTACACTATACATTAATGAAGCTACAAGACGACCTAAGGTAATTGGTACTCCAAATTTCAATAATTTTTTAATTAGAACAAAGCTTGTTCTAGTACTAGATTCTGAGCAGTTCTTTTTTACTTCTGGTAAGTAAAAGAAAAAGATGAGCACTAACGCTAAAAAACCAACTGCTTCTCCTATAGTTACTCCTATTGCTACTCCAGTTGCTTTAAGCTTGAGTGGAGCATCAATTAATTTATATAAGACAAATAAAGTTACAATCATCCTAGTTATCTGTTCTATTATCTGTGATACAGCAGTTGGAGTCATAATCCTTAACCCCTGAAAAAAACCTCGTAAAATGGAAGAAATACTAACAAAAAAGAGTGCTGGAGCAACTGTAAGCAAAATAGGATAAGTTCTAGGGTCGTTTAATAGATTATTAGCTATAAACTCAGCACTATTAGTAAAAATAAAGACAACGACTACACTACTAACTATTACTAAAGAAATTGCTAATTTAAAATTCTTCAAGACTGTTTGATAATTCTTGTTAGCCATTTCTTGAGAGGTGAATTTAGAGATGGCTACTGGTAGTCCCATTGTGGTAATGATAGAGCAGGTTATAAAAACAGGAAATACCATCTGAAATAACCCTAAACCTTCATCGCCAATTACCCTAACCAAGATCATCCTTAAAACAAAGCCTAATATTCTATTAAAAAGACCGGCTAACATCAAAATAAAAGCACCTTTAATTAATGAATGTTGTTTTATTTTGTAGTCACTCCTTTTTCTACTGTATTTATTAATATATAGTTTATTGGCCCGTGAAGTATTAAAAGTAACAAAAATATTTTGCTTTCAATATAATGTTAGTGAATCAATAAAGCTAACAAGGAGGAAAGAAAATGAGGAAAGATGAGGTGGAAAGATTAATTAAAATAGCTAAAAATTTAAAAGCAAAGAAAGATAATAATCAAATAACAGACTTTGAAAAGGATGAATTAAAAGAAATATATAAGTTATTAATTGTTGATGATGATCAAAAAAATGAAATTTAATTTAGTTCTCAGACAAGTTAACTATTTTTAATTTTTGTAAAACTAAAAAAAGAGATTAATCATTGGTTATTCACTATTTCAATGTATGATAATTAATCAAACAGGGGAAACTAGGTTTTGAGAATATAATACCAACATTGAAAGGGTGGGAGTATGAAATTAAAATTAGCAGATAAAATAGATGATTATGATCAATTGATGGATCAACAGTTTAATTTGTTACAACAAATGATAGATTTATCTAATGATATTATCCAACAAGATTATCAAGATGATGAGTTGTTGAAAAAAGGAAGTGGCTTGTTATCAACAATGCTAACTTTAAATCAAATTAATTACCACTTGGTTGAAAATTTTCCTGATAAAAAAGAAATTAAATTTATTCGTGATCAATATCGGACTTTCGATGTTGGCCCGTTAGATAAGATTAAAGAAGAGATCAATATGTTGAATATACATTTAATGGAACTAGAAACTTTAAAACAAAAAATGGAGGAAAGAGATGAATGGGAGAGGGAAGAGGAGTTGAATGACATCAGATGGATAGCTAATCGCAATCTCAATGAGTACGAAACGGCTTTAGAAGATGTTTTTAAAGACAAATCAAATTAAAGTTTAGGCATTTGTTGAACAGCGTGTTTACGCTGTTCTTTATCTGTGTGAGTATAAATTTGAGTTGTGGAAATATCACTATGCCCCAATAATTCTTGTAACACACGTAAGTCCTTTGTTCTCTGATATAAAAGTGAAGCGAAAGTATGTCTTAATTTATGAGGAGTTATTTTTTCAGCATCTTTAATTCCTGCTTTCTTGGCATATTTCTTGACCATCTTTTGAACTGTTCGAACACTGATTCGATTACCACGATTAGATAGAAAAAGGGCTTCTTTAGCATCAAAATTACTAGGGGAGATTTCTTTTCTATCAGGAAGATAATCTTTAATAGCTGTGATAACTTCACTATGCAATGGCACATAACGTTCTTTATTACCTTTACCATAAAATTTGATTGATTGTTCCTGATAATTAATATCATTTAAGTTTAGATTTACTAATTCTGAAATACGCAGTCCACAATAAATAAATACTTTAGTAATTGCCAAATCTCGACTTTTATTTTTGCTATTGTGATTTTTGATAGCTCTAATATAATTTTTAATATTACTTTCTTTTAAGTATACAGGTTCTGATTTGAACCTACTCTTTGTAGCTTCGATATCACTAGTTGGATTTTCTTTGGTTATCTTTTTTTTCTTAAGATATTTAAAAAATGAACGTAAACTATATAATTTACGGTTTCTAGCAGCAGGGCTATTATCTTTTATTAAGATAATATCACTTAAAAATTCACTGATTTGAAATTCATCAATATCCTGCACTTGCAAGGTTGACAAGTTATGATTGAATTCTTTTTCAAGATATCTTCCAAATATTGATAAATCATGTTCATAATGTTCTGCTGTAGAGTTTGAATAACCACGTTCAGCAATTAAATATTTAATAAAGCTTTTAATTGCTCGCTTATAAGTTAAATTTTTCATTATAGTCACCTCTTTAACATAATTATTCGTTAAATATATCTTTAACGAAGTAATGCTGATATTAGTTTGCTTCTTTATTTGTTCAAACAGACTAAAAATAATTCTGGTAACCTTATAATGTTTAAATAACCACTTATTATTTCAACATTCTTATTTATTCAGATTTCCAAATTATAAATTTATATAAAAATCTTAAAAAATAAAAGTTAGCCATAATCTATAAAAACATGATCTCTAGACTATAAAATAAAACCACTGAAAGAATCAGCAGAAATTCAAAAAAATATATTCATCTTCGCTTAATAATTCAAGAAGCAATTTATTAATTTTAATAAATTGCTTCTTGAATTATTTGCTTTAATTAGATTCTGGTTCATCATAATGAACTTTATCTATTTTAACCCCTCTATAATTAACTTCGCCTTGAACACATTCCATGCAGTTATCACATTCTTTATTAGGGTTTACATCACAAAATAGACATTCACCACAATATTCACAAGGCTTATGCTCCACAACACACTCTTTCATGCAACCGACCCCCCCATACTAATTATTACCTAACTAAGGTATTATATACATTTCAATTTAAATTATTTTAGACTTTATTTTTCAAGCATTCATGTTTTATATTCATTTCCACCTTTACTTCTTCCTATATAATAATCATCTATAGCTTCCCTTACTTTTTATTATATAAGCATTTAATTAATTAAGTGCGGATTATCATAAGTAATTTACCTGTTTCCAATTTAATTACAGCTTCCTCTTCGGTAATAAGATTACCTAAACCCAATGTATCTCCCCTAGTCATTACCCCATCTGTCAACTCATATTTAAAACCTTCTAAATCTATCCCCGTAGCTTTAGAAGTAAATGGTAAAAAAGATATGCGTTTATCTTGTTGGTGTTTTATGATTTTTTGTTCGCTGATTACTTCTATTATTTCTGAAGGACTAACTAAACTCAAATTAATATCAAATTTAGAAAACTTCCCTAATAAATATAGATTGCCTAAAACATGATCTAAGCCTCCTCCTAACCCAGCAAAAATAACAACTTTTTCAAACTCATGTTCTACTAAAAACTCTAATAAAATTTGACTATCAGTCTTATCTTTTTCAGATGGGTATTTCTTCAATCTAACCCCTTTAGTTCGATAATAATTTAAAACTTTTTTTGAAATTGAGTCAAAATCTCCTAAAATTAATTCTGGCACTAATCCTAACTCATAAGCATACTCTGCTCCACCATCAGCACAAAAAATTTCATCTTCCCTTTGAATATATCTTAGATAAAAATCTTTTTTTCCCTTCATTTCTCCATTAATAAATACAATCGCTCTCTTCATTATACCTACCCTCTTTTTATTTAGTTGGATTTTATCTAGAACAGCCAAGAAAACTCCATCTAAGCTACTGTATTAGGTGGAGATGAATTGGCTATTTTAAATTTAATTAAATATTGAATTTAAAATTATTGTTCTTTAGAATATTTGTCAATGATATACTCCATACCTTCTTCAATTAAATCATTAGCATTTTTGTCTAACTTAATAGCTAACACCTTAATCTTTTTGTATAATTTTTCTTCTAATGTAGTATTGATATTTTTTCTAGCCATTTTAAGCACCTCCTAAAATAATAATACTACATAGTTGACTATGTGTCAATAGTATGTTATAATTAACATAGATAACAATGCAAAGGAGGTGAAAGAATGAGATTAACATTTAAATTCAAACCTAATTTTAGTCATAAACAATTAGAGATAGTTAAAGAGTTAAGTTGGCATTGCTCAAAACTATATAATACAGTTAATTATCAAATTAAAAATAATGAA
>NZ_JALKBX010000017.1 GCF_023227745.1 Natroniella acetigena
CACTCACAGACGAAAGGGTGAGCAAACTGAGAACACAAACATCAACCTAAGTTAGAGCACCAGACTTCGACCCTACAGGCGAAATAGTGCTAGGATATTATGTATAAAAGTCAGAATTTTAATTTCAAATAGAATTATTTTTTTATCAATCAATTTAATAATTGACAAATTAATTTAATGTGTTATAATTTGATTAAGTAATTACTTAATCAAATTATCGGGAGGTGATTTTAAATGTGTGAGTCTAAATGCGAGCATCCTGAAAGGTTAAAAGGTAAGCCGAGTGAATGTTCTCCTGAACAGATAAAAAAGTGTCATGGTGAAGAAAAAGATCATTCTTGTAAGTCAGAGTAAAAATTCATTTAGGGTCTGCTTTATAAAGTAGACCCTAAATTATTATGTTAGGGAGGTTATAATTTTGCAAAATATAATAAGGGTAGAAAATTTGACAAAAAAATACGAAGAATTAATTGCTGTTAATGATATAAGTTTTTCAGTAGAAAAAGGAGATATTTTTGGTTTTTTAGGTCCCAATGGAGCTGGTAAGACAACTACAGTTAGAATGTTAACAGGTGTTTTCCCATCTGATAATGGAGAAATATATTTAGCTGGTTATAATTTAAAAGATAATCCATTTCAAGCAAAGCAAAAAATTGGGGTAGTTCCAGAACTAGCTAATGCTTATTTAGATCTTACTGCTTTAGAAAATATTTTATTTATGGCTAATTTATATGGGTTATTGGGAAGTAAGGTTGAAAAGAAAGCAGAGGAGTTATTAAATACTTTTAATTTAGAAGATAGAATGAATGATAAGGTGAAAAAGTTTTCTAAAGGAATGCAACAAAGAGTTATTATTTGTATGGCATTAATTAATGATCCAGAAATTATATTTTTAGATGAACCGACTAGTGGATTAGATGTAGAGAGTAGAAGATTAATAAAAAATATAATTTTAGAATTAAATGATAAGGGAAAGACAATATTTTTAACGACTCATAATATTAATGAAGCAAATAGTCTTTGTAATAAGATTGCTATAATCAATAAAGGAAAAATTGCTGCCATTAATACTCCTGAGAATTTAAAACGAACTATTAAAAGCAGTCAATCTATTAGAGTTAGCTTTGATAAAGATATTGCTTTTAAATTTAAAGACTGGGATGTGGTTAATAAAGTGAAAAAAGAAGGAGATAAATATAGAATTTATACAGATACTCCAGATGAACTAATATTTAAATTAACTAATTTAGCTCGAAATCACAAAACTAAAATTAGGTCAATCAACACTTTAGATCCTAGTTTAGAAGATGTATTTATAAAATTAACAGGAGGAGATAAAACATGAGAAGTAGAATAATTAAATTAAAGCTAAAACAAATTTTTGCTATAGCTAAAAAGAATATGAAAATCTATTATTTTGAACCACCTGTTTTGATTTTTGGGCTGTTATTTCCAGCTTTTTTATTTTTAGCTTTTTACCAAGGGCGTCAAATGCCGATTGACGATTTATTTCCAGGTTTATTAGGGATTATTTTCTTTTTTGGTGGTTCATCCGTTGGTCCTTTTATAGTTCCATGGGAAACTAGAACTAAAACTCTAGAAAGGGTTCTTTGTGCTCCTATTTCTGTTTCAGTTTTAATTTTAGGTGATATAGTTGGAGGTTTTATTTTTGGTGTCATATTCTCTTCTCTAATTTTGATAATAGGTATGTTATTTTTTGAAATTACTATTAAAAGTATGGTTTTATTATTATTAGCGATTTTTATTTCTGCATTTTGCTTTGCTTCGTTGGGTACGATTTTTTCTGCTTTACCAACTGATAAGCCATCTAATGTGATGATGCTTTCTAATTTAATTCGCTTACCAATTATATTTATAAGTGGTGTATTTGTTCCAATTAATCAACTTTCAAGTATGGCAAAGTTAGTTGCTCCTTTATCTCCGGTAACTTATGTAACAGATTTAATGCGTTATCTTTTAATGCAAGAAAGTTATTTTTCTGTTACGTTAAACTTTACTATATTATCAATATTTAGTATTATATTATTTAGCTTATCAGTTTATTTCCATAGAAAAACTTTATTAAAAAGAATATGAGAGAAAATATGAATAATAAGACTCAGAAATGAATGGAGGTGGATAATTTGGAGAAAATAGTTTCAGATTTGAAAGCAATAGCGGATACAAATAGATTAAAAATATTATCATTATTCACTAGCGTTGCATCGTTTTTTATAAAAAGTTCTTGAAAAAATAAAACTCCTTTGATTAAATGCGACAACTTACTTGACAAACACCGAAATCAAAGGACCTTTACAATGTAAAATATTATGATAGTGCTTTTGATAGACTTCTTCTCGTTTTAAGGTGTCATGAAAGCTTTCAATATGAGAGTTTTCTTCAGGAGTATTAACAGCAATTCTTTCATGATCAATACCTAACTCTGTAATGTATTTTTGAAACTCTCTACTTCTAAACTGTGTACCATTATCATTTCTTAAAATTAAGTTATCAATATCGCATGAATTTATTGCTTCTTTTAAAGCTTTAAGTGCTTCCTTAATACGACATCTAAGACTTACATGATGACCTACTATTTCTCTAGTATAAACATCGATAATATCAAACCACTCTCATCTATATACATCTGAACCATATCCATCTCCCATAATTGATATGGTTTTTATGGTTTTCACGGACAGTCTTTCTTTCAACCCCTCGCTAAACCTTAAGCGATCTGTTATCATTCTGTAGCCTGCAAAAGAATATTTAGCACAGTATTCTTTTACAAGTTCAACAACTTCTTTTTCTCTAAGCTCAGCATCTTTTTGAGATTCACTTTGATTTCGGGCTTTTCTTAGGTCTTCACCAAATTTCATAGGTTTATCTAGACCAATAGTACAAAATAAGTGGGTAAAAGATTGTAGTACCCAAATTCTTTCTATGCCTTTGATAGAACGAATCTGATACTTATCCAATCCTAAAACTTGATTTTCCATCTCGAAAGAGAATTTCAATAGGCCAGCGCTTACTATAATATTCTAGAATTGTTACTGTATCTAATGAAACATCAGTGCTTAAGAAAGCTTTAAGTGAATTCTTTTGCTTAAAAGAATCTTTAGGTCAAGTTAAAATAACAACGAGTCAAACAAAGCATAGGATTTATTTGGTGGTACAGGCATAGATTCTGCAATATCCATAACAGCATCTATTTTACTCTGTTTTTGCTTATTAGAACGATGAAAACTTGCCTGTTCAATAGGTGATTTTGCCTGTGACGAAGGCTTAGTCTTTTGACAGATAGTATCATCATGAATAATAAAAAGTGGTCAATAGTAGTTCGATGGTTATCACTATATTCTGTAATATCTGTTGTTTTAGCAGAAAATTCTTTTGAAAGAGATGCTAATAGAAATTCTTTTATATGCTTTAAAGCTAGTTTAAAATAGTAAAAATCTAAATTATATTTATTAAAGAACTTGTTTACTAATTCTTTATCTGGTAGAATTAAGTTATCAGGCATTTTCAACATCCTTTCTGGCGAGAATTTTGTTATGGTAACTTTATTCTACACCAGAATACTGGGAATGTCCTGTTTTATTTTGCGATTGTAAATTTATGGATTGAAATTTGCTCGTTTATTGATAACTAATTAAATAGGAAAATTCTTTTACATCTTTTTCTGTTAAAAAACTTGTATTATATTCATAATTCTGCTATTATTATTCACAAGGGACACCTCTTTTATAGTATTGGTTGTAGATACTATTTTAACAGAAAAGAGGGTCCCTTTCATTGCTTCTCATTTACTTTTTATGGTTAATTAACATAGAGCTGTTTTGTTTTATTAATTTTTTAACGATACCTTTGTGTTTAGGAGGCAACTTTTGATTTTCCTTAGGTTTCTTTTTAGGTCTGCTATTGAGAGTGTCAATTTAGTTAGTGATTTTATTATTACCAGATTGACACATTAACAGATATGAACGAAAAAGATAGACTGGATCAAATGTTTTTTTGCCTTTAGGCTCATAGGTATGAAAAAGTATTTCACGAACAAGAGTTAAATTAGATAAAAAACTTTAAAATTGTTCATGAGAACGTTGTGTTTTAAACATGAAATCATCTCAATTTAAAGCAGTTATACTTTTATTGTGGTGATTGAGAGATAAATGTTAATTGAAAATTAATGCTCATTTCAAAAAAATGAGGGTGAGTGTAAATAGGTGTTCTTATAAAGAGTTATACTGTAAGGGTTTAATTTAGCTGAGAGCACTAATTTAGTAAACGGAGGTGATGTTAATGGATGGAAAACGTCGCAAAGATATAAAGCCTGGACTTAATGTTTCAGTTGTACAAAAACAAGATCAGCGTTCAGGAAAACTAACTGATGGTATTGTTAAGGATATTTTGACTAATTCTGCTACTCATCCCCATGGGATTAAGGTGCGCCTTAAAAGTGGAGTAGTTGGCAGAGTAAAAGAGATTAAGTCTTAAGGTTTGACTAAATGATGTTAATATTTTAATTTATAGTTTGTTAAAATTAAATGAAAGAATAATGAGAGAGTCCTAGCTAATAGCTAGGACTCTCTTTAAAGAGACTGCTTTGTATACAAAAATCTGATTTTATGAAAGAGTATCATCGGTGACTAATAATTTGGGAGCAGAATATTCTATTCCAAAGGCTCCCAATGGAGCAGTTAAAATTATTGATAATACTGCTAAAGCTAAAATCAACTCTCCTTGAGGAACACCTTCTGTCAGTGGCACAGCTCCTATTGCTGCTTGAACTGTGGCTTTCGGTAAATAAGATATTCCACAAAAGAACCTTTCTTTAAAATTAAGATAACTATTCGTTGTTGCTAGTAAGACTCCGATAATTCTAGCGGATAATCCAATGAAGATAATTAATGCTCCTATAGCACCTGCATTGTAAGCTACTTCTATCTGCACAGCAGCTCCGATCAAAACAAAAAGGAATATTTCAGCAGGAACCCATAAATTATTTAATACTTTTGAAAATTCATCTGCTAAGCTTTCATTCTTTTCTAGTAAAATATAACCGATTGTCATAACTGCTAATAGGCTAGCTACTCCTAAATAATTACCCAATACATTTGCTAAAATGGAAACTCCAATTAAGATAATTGTTTTGTGAGGTATTTTTAACGTATTATAAAGATCAAACAATTTAACTAAAATAATTCCTAGAATAATCCCTAATAAGATTCCACCAATTATTTTAATGGGGATCTGTGATAGATTGGCAATAAGGGAGGCTTCACCACTTCTATAGATACCCAAAAAGATACTAAAAACTGTAATAGCCAAGACGTCATCAATTGAAGCACTGGCTAAAATTAAAGTAGGTATTTCTTTTTCTTTTCCATAGTCTTGCTCCTTTAATTTTAACATTGAAGGAACAACAACTGCTGGAGATACTGCTGCTATAATAAAGGCGAGCATTCCAGCTTCAATCCAGTTGAAATCAAGAATATAGATCGCTAAAAAGGTGATAGTAGCTCCTTCAAATAATACAGGGATAAAGCTTAATTTAAAAGCAGTATTGCCAATCTTTTTTATGGTATTCTTACTAATCCCTAACCCTGCTCTAAGTAGAATAATAATCAGTGCTATCTCCCTAATGTCTTGAGATATATTTAATAAGCTATCATCTAATAGATAAAAGCCTGATGGTCCCAATAATATCCCTGTCAATAACATACCTATTAAAGGTGGTAAATTAAGCTTCTCAAAGATAAATCCTAAAATTAAACCAATGATTAAAATTAGTGAAATGCTGAATAACAATAAAACCCCTCCTAAGCAATAGTTAATTATAATGTATATATAATAATAATTACTGCACATTATATGTAAAATATAGTAAAAAGACAAGCTTTTATATTTTGTTTCCTGTGATAGAAGTTAAAGTTCACTCGCAAACCATTGTGGCGAATTTATTGTAGCAAGGGTTTCCCTTGCTAATGCCCTGTGTAAGATTAGATGGTGTTGACTTTTTTAATAAATCCTTATTCACCTGAGTAGTAGTAATTCTTTTTTTAGTAGTTAAATCAGACATTATTAACACTTCCTAAATTAATTATAACAATTAAACATGATTGTTTCAACTTGTTTAATTTTATTATGAAAATTTCTATATAGTTATAGGCTATATCAAGCGTATAGGTCTAAGGGAGTTTAAATTGAAACATCAAATGAAGGAATTAAAAGAAGAAAAGAAAGAATTAGTAGCTTAGAATGAGAGATTAAAGCACGAAATTAATTCAACTAATGAGCGAAGTGGGTAAAATTCTCCAGCTAATTATTTATCTGTAATTTTTTAAACTATTTTAAATAAAAATGAATTTTTAATAAAATTTTGCATACAATTAATAATAGAAATGAAAAAAACATAAGCTAAGTAATGGCAGTGGAAAATAATAAAAATATTTTGATAAATATCATTTTATTACAAAAAAACTATTGAAATTATATAGAATTAATTGTATAATATTAGCATAAGGAGATGATAAATTTAGTAATTTTTAATATAATTTTCTATAACTTATATATATTCATCACTTTACAATAAAATCAAATAAAAAATGCGACCAATCTCCTTTTTGATATAATATCTTTTAGTAAGAAGAATCAAGAAAAGAAAGGAGAATCAGTCGCATGAATATTATGTCGAATAATTAAAATAGTATTTATTCTATCATCAAAAGATTTTCTAATCATTATCGTGATCTTTTCACTAAGAAGCCTTTTAAGATGTTTTTTTGATTATAATTTCAATCATAACTTCTAATATGGTATTTAATGGTGCATCAGATTGAGTACTTTCATAAATCCATTGAACATATTCTATTTTACTATGAATTCTAACTTTTAAGATACTTTTACCAAATTTCATAGGTTAATTTAAGCTAATAGTACAGAGTAAATGAACTAAAGTTTGTAATACCCAGATTCTTTCTATGCCTTTAATCGCTCTAAATTGATAAGATCATAATTAAAGATTGAAATCAAGATCAAGTTTATTTACAGCTTTTCTTAAAAACAAAGCCAATAGCCCTCCAGCAAGTGCAGTTAGTAATTGAGGCAATTGCATCATCTTGGCTACAGGTGGTGGCACATCAATTAAGAAGTTTACTGCACTGGCTAAAACGAAGAATTTAGAAATTGCAGCTAATCCGATAGAAAAATACCCATTCTTTTTCCTAAGGAAGTAATAAACTGTTACTAATGTGATATTTCCTGCGATAATAAAAGGGATCATTGACCCTAACGGGGCAGGTAAAATCCCTCTTATAAAAGCAATCCAGGGAGTCAAACCGCCAATTAAGCTTCCTGTCATCCATCCTAGTGATGAAGCAGAGAAAAATAGCATCATATTAATTAGCGGACCAGTTATAAATTGTGGAAAACCAATGAATTGAATTACTAATGTTAAAGCTAATAAGATACCTGATCTAGCAAGCCATTTCGTATAGTTCGAGTTATTTTTACTCATACTCTTGCTCCTTTCATAAAGATGTGTATTTTTGATTCTTCTTTATTTAATATGGGTCTCTGACTAATGTTGTGAAGAAAAATATGTAAATTTTAAAAAATGAAAATGTATTTGCTAGGTTTTTCTCTAATTATTTAAGTAACCAAACCTAAAAAAAAGAGAAAGGAACCTAATAAATATAATTTTATAATATCACAAAATTACTTGATTTACCAGATCTAATTTCTTTTACCAGTTATAATTGCTATTGATTTATTAATTCTAGATGATTATATGTCTTTATAGCAGAATCTAAAAAGAAAGAGTAGGAATGTTCTAACTGTGGTTCTAGCACTGATAAAGTTTACGATCGAAGGTGGCAAAATATAAAGAATATTCCCATTAGAGAAAATTAAGTTATGATCAGACTTGAAAAGAAAAGATATTTCTGTTATAATTGTAATAGTAATCCACAAATACATAATTATATGGAGTAACTAATTTAGAAAATCTAAGAGATAGAGTATTTCTAGTTTTTATGTAAAGTGAAGATGAAAATAAAGTTTAAAACCCATTATAATTATTTTGCAATAATCGTTAATTACAATGAACTAAATTTTTCACAACATTAATTAAAGGCTTTATCTTTTTAACTATTTTTTAAAAATCAAAAATTTCAGAATAATATGATTATTAGATATTTTCATTTTTAGAATGAGTTTTATTTTTTATTTAATGATACTAGGTGGTAGATAATAAAATTATTTTTTGAATTTTAAAGGCTAAAGGGGGGAAGTTAATGGATTGTTGTACATGTAATGAAAGTGATAAAAGCAGACAAGAGTATTTGGCTCCTTTACAGACAATCTTAGATGGTTATGAAGGGAAAGAAAAGGATTTAATTCCAATTTTACAGGAGAGCCAAGAAGAATATGGTTATTTAGCTGAAGAAGTACTAAAAGAGATTGCCAGTAATTTAGATCTTTCTTTTGGGCAGGTTTATGGAGTGGTAACCTTTTATTCTCAATTCCATTTAGAACCACGAGGTGAAAATGTTATTAGGATTTGTATGGGAACTGCTTGCCATGTTAAAGGTGGAGATAAAATTTTAGATAAACTCAAAGAAGAATTAGAAATTGATGATGGTGAAACAACTGATGATTTAAAGTTTACTTTAGAAGCAGTTGCTTGCATAGGTGCTTGTGGGTTAGCACCAGTAATTATGATTAATGATAATACACATGGGCGATTGGTGCCCAAGGATATACCAGAAATTCTGACTCAATATGAATAAAGAAGTTTCTTTTGTTAGTAATATATTAAAGTTTGCGGTTGGCTAAATGAAAAAAATGGGGGTGAATTAGGTGGAATCATTAGCTGAATTACGTGAGTTAAAAGAAGAGGTTAAGGATCAACAGGCCGATGGAGATAAACCCGAAATTATTATTGGAATGGGAACTTGTGGAATTGCTGCTGGAGCAAGGAAGGTTTTAAAGGAAATATTAAATGAGATTGATAAGCGTGAGTTGGATGTAACTGTAAATCAGACAGGTTGTATTGCGATGTGTGAAAAAGAGCCATTAGTAGATGTTAGGCTGCCAGGGAAGAGTAGAATCACTTACGGGAATGTTGGTATTGATAATATAAGTAAAATCATCGTTGGCCATGTTGTAAATGGTAATATTGTAAATGAATTAGCTATTGCTAAACTCAATGATTAATTAGTCTTAAAGAGTCTTCTCAGTTGAAAGAAGATATTGGAAAAGTGAATATTTAGTCTGAGGATGTTTTGTAACTATTGATGGTTTAATTGTTTGTGGTTTTATGATTTTGAATCTAATTGACAATTGTCCCTACAGGTCTTTATCAAGACCCTTCGTGAAAACCATAGAAACCATATCAACTGTCAATTGTCAATTAGACGGGGTGCAGAGAAATTCAGTTATCTGCGAAGTACTGTAGTAACAGGTTTTAATTTAGCTGAGAGTACTATTAAGTAATTAAGGGGGGGTAGAATGGAAGAATCAACTTATAGATCACATTTATTAATTTGTTGTGGAACTGATTGTGTTTCTTCTGGATGTGAAGAAATAAAAAGTGCTTTGGAAGAAGAATTGGCTAATAATGATCTTGCTGATGAAGTTAAAGTGATTGAGACTGGGTGCCATGGTTTCTGTGAAAAGGGGCCGGTTATAATTGCTTATCCAGAAGGGGTTTGTTATTGTGAACTGGAACCATTCGATATGGCTGTGATAGTAAAAGAGCATATTTTAAATGGAAGAATTATAGATGAATTATTGTATCAAGAGCCATTGACTGAAGAAAGCATTTCCTCGTATAAAGAGCTTGATTTTTATAGTAAGCAGCAGCGAATTGCTCTAGCAAATTGCGGCTATATTGACCCGGAAGAGATTGATGATTATATTGCCAATGATGGCTATGAAGCATTGGGCAGAGTCTTAACTGAAATGACTTCCCAAGAAGTGATAGAAGAAGTAAAGGATGCTGGTTTAAGAGGTCGTGGCGGGGGTGGATTCCCTACGGGTTTAAAGTGGCAATTTGCACATGATGCAGAGAGTGATAAGAAGTATATTATCTGTAATGCAGATGAGGGTGATCCAGGGGCTTTTATGGATCGAAGTTTATTAGAAGGAGATCCCCATAGAATTATTGAGGGAATGATTATTGGCGGCTATGCGATTGGAGCAGATGAAGGATATATCTATGTACGGGCGGAGTATCCTTTGGCTATTGAGCGTCTACAGAAGGCTATTGACCAGGCTGAGGAGTATGGATTATTAGGAGAAGATATCTTTAGTAGTAGTTTTGATTTCAAATTACAGATTAAAGAAGGTGCGGGTGCTTTTGTCTGTGGTGAAGAAACAGCTTTAATGGCTTCAATTGAAGGTAAAAGAGGAATGCCTAATCCTAGACCGCCGTACCCAGCTCAAAAGGGGTTATGGGGCCAACCTTCAAATATCAATAACGTGGAGACTTATGCTAATATTCCTTATATTATGCTTAATGGTGCTGAAGACTTCAGTTCAATCGGAACAGAAGGAAGTGCAGGAACTAAAGTATTTGCTTTGACTGGTAATATTAATAATACTGGTTTAGCTGAAGTTCCAATGGGAATTACTATGCGGGAAATTATTTATGACGTTGCTGGTGGAATCAGTGATGGAAAAGAGTTTAAGGCTGTTCAAATCGGTGGGCCATCAGGCGGTTGTCTGCCAAAAGATAAGTTAGATTTACCAGTTGATTATGACTCCTTGATTGATGCAGGAGTAATGATGGGTTCTGGTGGATTAGTAGTTATGGATGAAGATATTTGTATGGTTGATGTAGCTCGCTTCTTCTTGGACTTTACCCAGAGTGAATCCTGTGGAAAGTGTACCCCATGCCGAGAAGGAACTAAGCGGATGTTAGAGATACTAGAACGAATTACTTTTGGGGAAGGTGAAGAAGGGGATATTGAATTATTAAAAGAGTTAAGTCAAAATATTAAAGATACTTCTTTATGTGGCTTAGGTCAGACAGCACCAAATCCTGTATTGAGTACTCTAGAATACTTTGAGGATGAATATAAAGCTCATATTTATGAACAGACTTGCCCAGGGGGGATTTGTCAGAATTTATTAGGGGATTATATAATTAATCAAGATTGTATTGGTTGCACGACCTGTATTGATACTTGCCCAGTTGATGCAGTTACTGGTGAAAAAGGGGAAGTTCATGAGATAGCTCTGGACTTATGTATTGCCTGTGGAACTTGTGTAGATGACTGTCCAGTAGATGCAATTGTACAAGAATAGATGAAGGAGGAGTGAAAAAATAATGGGGACTGTTAGTATAATAATAGATGGTCAGCAAGTTGAAGTTGAGCAAGAGGCTACCTTGCTAGAAGCAGCTTCTAAATTGGGAATTGAAATTCCAACATTGTGTTATCATCCAGATTTAACTTTGCATGGTTCTTGTCGTGTTTGTGTAGTGGAGAATGAAGAAACTGGAGATTTATTAGCTTCGTGTGTAACTCCTGTTACTGATGGGATGAAGATTTTAACCCATACTGCTAAGGTAAGAAGTGCTAGAAGAATTAATGTGGAGTTGTTATTAGCTAATCATCCTAATGATTGCTTAGGATGTGATAGAAATGGAACTTGTGAATTACAAGATATTGCTTTTGATTTAGGAATTACGGAGATTAGATTTGCAGGAGAAATGAAGGATTATCCAGTTGATGATACAGGGCCTGCTTTGAAAAAAGAACCTAACAAGTGTATCCTCTGTGGACGTTGTGTAAGAGTTTGTGAAGAGATACAAGGGGTTTTTGCACTTGATTTTACTGATCGAGGTTTTCAATCTGTTATAACGACAGCTTTTGATCATTCACATGCTGAAGTTAATTGTGCTAATTGTGGTCAATGTGCTACTGTTTGTCCCACAGGAGCAATTACTGAATTGAGATATCGAGAAAAGGTTTGGCAGGCAATAGAAGATGAAAGCAAGCATGTTATTGTACAGACTGCTCCTTCTATCCAATCTGCTATTGGAGAAGAGTTTGGGCTGGAGCCTGGAACGGTAGCTACTGGGAAATTAGCAGCTGCATTGAGAAGATTAGGTTTTGATAAAGTCTTTTCGACTGATTTTGCTGCTGATTTAACAATTATGGAAGAGGGTAATGAATTTATTAAAAAGCTTAAAGGTGACAAAGAGTTACCCCATATTACTTCCTGTTGTCCAGGGTGGGTTAAGTTTTGTGAGCATAATTATCATGATTTATTGGATAACTTGTCAACTGCTAAATCCCCAATGTCGATGTTTTCTTCAATTACTAAAAGTTACTATGCAGAGAAGATGGGGCTTGATCCTGAAGATATATATACTGTTGCAGTTATGCCTTGTACTGCCAAGAAGTTTGAGATGGAGCGGGAAGAATTGAAAGAAAATAGAGTACAGTCGACAGATGGAGTATTAACTACTCGTGAGTTGGCAAGAATGATTAAAGAAATGGGAGTTGATTTTGTTTCTCTGGAAGAAGAAGAATATGATCAAATGCTTGGTACTTCTACTGGTGCTGCTACTATTTTTGGTGCTACTGGTGGAGTTACAGAGGCGGCATTGAGGACTGTCAAAGAAAAAATTACTGGCGAGCCTTTGGATAGACTTGATTTAGGTTTTGAAGGAATTAATGAGGAAACAGTTAAAATTGGTGATCGGAATATTAAAGTAGCTATTGCCAATGGATTAGCCAATGCTACTGAAATTCTAGAAGGTGTTCGTGCTGGCAAGAGTGAATATGATTTTATTGAGATTATGGCTTGTCCGATGGGTTGTGTTGGGGGAGGAGGTCAACCACTTCCTACTAGTACTGAAATTAAGTGCAAGCGGGCTGAAGGTTTAAAGAGCATTGATAAAAGTGAGGCTATTCGTAAGTCACATGAGAATCCAGAAGTTAAGAAATTATATAATGATTATTTAGGTGAACCGTTGAGTGGATATTCTCATCATTTACTCCATACTGACTATCAACCTAGAGATAGAAACTAAAAAGTTACTAGCTAGTATTATTTTTGACTAAAAAAATCCAACTAAGAGCTGCCTTTGAAGTGGTGGCTTTTAGTTGGATTTTTAAATTTTTTAATAAAAATATTTAAAGTACTTGAAAAAAGCTACTAATTAAGTTATAATATAAGTAAATATTTATATAGATGAATATTAATATACTAAGTTAATGGAGTGCTTATATAAATGGAAATCAACACTAATTTTGTAGAGGTATTAGCTGAATTTTTAAAAAAAACAGGGGAAAAGAACCGCTTAAAGATTCTGTTATCAATTGAGCAAGGGGCTAAATCTGTATCTGAAATTATAGCAGAAACCGAACTGTCTCAACCTTTAGTATCATTTCATTTAAAAGTTTTACGTGAGGCAAATATCATAGAAAGTCAACGGGAAGGTACATTTGTTTATTATTCGTTGGTTAATCCGGATTTAATTGAACATATTATGATATTAGCAGAGCATTTGGATTATTTTGAGCTAGAAGATTAGTTTTAATAACTAAGTCTACTAGTAAAGCGATAGAAATCGCTAGTTATGCAACTGCAGAGATAAGGACATTATTTGAAGATTGGCTTGGAGCTATAGAAGAAGAAATAGTTGAGATTATTGAGGCTGAAGAAGAGATTAAACCAGCTCAAATTGCTGAGGAATTACAGATTAATGAGTAAAGTGTAAATTTCTTTGTTACTAGATTGGCTCAGCAGGGAAGAGTAAAAATTATTAGTGTACAGTTAGCTAATAATAAGTAATCTTAAATTGGGAGGCGATATTATTTATTTAGATAATGCAGCTACTTCTTATCCCAAGCCTGAGAGTGTTTATCAGGCAATGAATAATTATTTGCGTGATGCGGGAGTGAGTCCGGGTCGTGGAAGTTATAATCGGGCTGAAGAAGCAGAAAAAATAGTTGAAATGACCCGGAGTTTATTAGGCCAACTCTTTAACATTGAGCAGGCAAAGCAAATTATCTTTACCTCTAATGTTACAGAAGCATTAAATTTAGCTTTAAAGGGTTTAATAGAAGAAGGAGATCACATAATTACCAGCCAAATGGAACATAATGCAATGTGGCGTCCTTTGAAAGCGTTAGAAGAAAAAAGGGATATTGATTTAACAGTTATTTCTTGTCCAGAAGGAAAGCCCTTGTCGGCTAAAGATCTTGAAGAGGCTATAACGATCTGATACAAAGTTGGTTGCTTTAACCCATGCTTCTAATGTGACCGGAAGTATTATGCTGTTAAAGAAGATAGGAATGATCTGCCAAAACCATCAAATTCCTTTTTTAGTTGACACTGCTCAGACAGCAGGGGTCTATCCTATAGATGTAGAGGAATTGAATATTGATTTATTAGGCTTTACTGGACATAAAGGATTACTAGGGCCTACTGGGACTGGAGGACTTTATATTGCTCCTGATCTCAAACTCAGTCCTTTAAAAGAAGGGGGAACAGGTAGAGATTCAGTTTTAGAACATCAACCTGATTATTTACCTGAGCGTTTTGAAGTAGGTACTCAAAATACAGTAGGAATTGCCGGGTAATGTGGCACTTTTGTGCCACAGGAATCAGGAATTTGGAACAAGGAATCAGTAAAAAATTATGTAAGGGTACGACGCGTCGTACCCTTACATAAAATATCGTTTTTCTTGTAGGGACAGATCCCTGTGCCTGCCCATGTTAAACCACGGGCGACCACGGAGAGTCGCCCCTACACAGAACCCTGATTTTGTCGTAGGGTTGCCCTTTATGGGTACCCCAAAAGCAAGAGCAACCACGAGGATTGTATTTAATTTAAGTAGGTAAAGAACAAAACCTCCCTTTGAAGGGAGGTTTATTAGTAATGTTTTGTTATTTATCTAACATATTTTTGCAAGATCTAACTGTATCCTTCAATAACATAGCGATAGTCATCGGGCCAGCTCCACCAGGAACAGGAGTGATTGCTGATGCTTTTTCTTTTACATTTTCAAAGTCGACATCGCCAACAATCTTTCCGTCCACTTCATTGATTCCAACATCAATCACAATTGCTCCCTCTTTAACCATATCTGCTGTGATTAGATTTGGTACTCCAGCCGCTACAACTACAATATCTGATTTCTTAGTGTAACTAGCAGTATCTTTAGTATCGATATGGCAGACAGAAACAGTAGCATTACGATTTAATAATAAAAGAGCCATCGGCTTACCAACAATATTGCTATGTCCAACAACTGTTACATCTTTACCCTTGACATCAATCTCATATTTATCAAGTAATGCCATAACTCCTTCTGGAGTACATGGAACATAAGCATCACCATCAATTACTAATTCTCCGATATTATAAGGATGGAATGCATCTAAGTCTTTATCAGGATTGATTGATCTGATTACTTTCTCATCATCGATATGATCTGGTAAAGGTAACTGAATTAAGATACCATTAACTGAGTCATCATTATTTACCTTATCTAATTCTGCTAATAAATCTTCTTGACTGATATCTTCTGGTAAATCAACGACTTCTGAATTAATTCCCACCTTTGAGCAGATTCTTTGCTGTAATTTAATATAAGATGCTGAAGCTGGGTTATCACCGACAAAGATGATAGATAGTCCTGGAACAACTCCGTCCTCTTCTTTTAGCTTTTTAACTTCTGTTTTAATTTCTTCTTGAATCTCTTTAGATTTAGCACTTCCGTCTAAGATCAATGTTTCTTTGTTAGTCATTTAAACCCCTCCGTTTAAAATTATTATAATTTAAAAAGCTCACTACTATAAATGTATTCACGAAAGAGATTAAAAGTCCTTTATAATTTTAAAAATACTTGACTATTTGCTAACTTTTGGTTTGAAAGCTGAACTTTTTACTTCGGTCTTTGACTGGAAATCAAGATGATATTAAGGCCAAAATAGTACTAGGGGATTTAGGGATAATCCCTCTAGTCGTTTAGGGTTAGCTGACTATGAAAATTGGTATCGCTTAGTAAATGTTTATGAATTAGTACATATTGCTCAGATAGCCAATACTTCTGGGGCAAGTAATCTGACTACTTCTATATTTAGAAATTTATTTTCGCTCAATCTTTATGCTCCATTATGGTTAATAGAAAGAATTGCTGTCTATGGCGAATCTCAAGCTAGTCTCTATGAGAGGAAGTTAAATTCTGCTTACTATGATGTAGCTATAGCTCCTAAGGCTAAAGCAGGAGAATTGCCATCGATGTTAGAAGTAACATATAACCATAATTATTTTTCTGCTGGATACTAATACTTATATGGAGCGAACTTCCTTTAGTATTTAGCAAGTACTTATGGTGAGGAGAAATTTACAATTCTTTTTTCAATTATGGGAATCTCTATCTCTGAAGCCGGGAGAAGCGTTTATTTTGGAGTTTATACAGCCTTTTAGAGCTTAATAAAATTAGAAAGGAAATCAGTTATGATTAAAGAGCTTGACAGATTGGTGAAAATATTAGCAGAAAATAACTTAGAAGGATTTTTAGTAGGAGGAGTAGTCCGTGATTATTTATTAGAGCGAAAGATTAAGGATGTTGATCTAGCAATTAAGGGCCAAGTGGAGCAAGTGGCCAAGGAGTTTGCAGCTAAAATTGATGGTAGCTTTGTAATTTTAGATCAAAAACATGATATCTATCGAGTCGTCAAAGAAGAATTAATTTATGATTTTGCTTTATTAGCTGGTGCTACGATTGAAGCTGATTTAAAGCGGCGTGATTTTACAATTAATGCATTAGCAATTAAGCTAACTGCTGATCTTTTAGCTGCCTTATTAAAGCAAGCTGATTTAACAGAATACTTGATTGATCCATTATCAGGTATAGATGATCTTAAGCAGCAGAGTATTAAGGCAGCTCAGGACAATACTTTTTGCTCAGATCCTATTCGATTATTTAGGGCGGTTAGATTTGCAGCTAGACTTAGTTTTGACTTAGAGCAGCAGACTAAAGAATTAATGAGAGAGGTTGAAGCTAAAGAGGTTAAAAAAGTAGCCAAAGAGCGGATTAGAGAAGAATTGATTAAGCTGTTAGCTTCTAATAGGGCAGCCCAACATCTAATCGAATTAGAAGAGGAGTTTTCTTTGTTATCACTATTAATTCCTGAAATTGAAAGATTGAAGGAGATTGGTCAATGTAAGTATCATCAAGAAGATGTTTGGACCCATTCAACTTATGCTTTGCAGAGGCTAGAAGAGCTATTAAGAGAAGAATTTTGGTCGGCTAGAATTGAGCAGAAAAGAGTTTCTTTACTTAAGTTGGCCCTGTTATTTCATGATTTAGGAAAGATTTGGACTGAGGAAATAATTGATGGGGAGGTTCATTTTTACGATCATCAACGAGTAGGGGCCAAACGTCTTGAACCGATTTTATCTGAGCTACGATTTAGTAAAGGAGAGACCTCTTATATCAGGACTTTGGTTAGATATCATATGCGACCTATGTCTTTATATTACGCACAAAATTTAACTGCTAAAGGGAAGTATCGCTTCTTTAGAGCGGGAGGAGAGTTTGTTTCTGATATCTGCTTAGTAGCTGCTGCTGACTTGATCAGTACTAAAGAATTAAACAATAAGACAGAAGAGATTGAAGGTTGTATCAGGTTTTTGCAACAATTAATTAAAGAGTTTGAGCAGAGTGAAGAGCGAACAAAGACTAGATTGGTAACTGGGGATGAGATTATAGATGTTTTTTCGATAACAGAAGGTCCTCAAGTTGGAGAATTACTTGAGCAGGTAAGGGAGGCTCAAGCTATTGGGAAGGTTGAGACTAAAGAAGAAGCAATTGAATATTTAAAGAAGGAAGTTGCCAATTTTGATTAATTGTAAATCAAGATTGATGATTGCAGGGGATTTAATTTAAAGCTAGAAGTAATTATAATATTGTGGCACTTTCGTGCCACAATATAGTTTACAGTTGACAGTGTACAGTGTACAGTTATAAGATCAAGACCTTAAGAACTTAAGCACCCTAAAAGCTTTATATTTAGAAGTTTAGAGTGATTTTGAATTTGGGGTTTTAACTGTCAACTGTAAACCGTAAACTGTACACTGATATAAAGTGGCACTTTGCCACTTTATATCAATTAAGCGTTAGAATTGAAATTTTTTAGAGAGGATAGGAAAATAAAATGATATTTTTTGAACTATTCATCACCTTTATGAAGATAGGCGTCTTTACTTTTGGTAGCGGATATGCAATGTTAGCATTGGCTGAAGTAGAAGTTGTAGAAGTAAATAGTTGGTTAAGCATTGAGGAGTTTACGGATGCAGTTGCTTTGGCAGAAGTTACTCCCGGACCAATCATGGTCAATCTAGCAACTTTTGTAGGAACTAAAATCGGTGGAGTTGCAGGGGCTATAATAGCTACTTTAGGTTTGATTATTCCTCCGATGACTGCTTTGATAATAGTGACTAAATTATATTTAGATTTTAAGGATAATCAGCTAATAGATAAGATTTTCAAAGGATTAAGACCAGCAGTGATAGGTCTGATTATTACTGTAATTATTAATTTAGGTCGTTCAACGTTTGTAGACGTTAAGAGTGTTGTGATTACGGTCAGTGTTGTAATCAGCATCTCTTTAGGCTTACATCCTATTTTAGCTGTGGTTGGAGGGGGAGTTGCAGGGTTGATGATTTTTTAAGGTGAAGAGTTAAAACTAAAGATTGAAAGAGGGATTAGGATGAAAAAGTGGATTGGTTTATTTGTATTAATGGTTATTTTTTTAGTAGGTTGTAATTCTGATCAAATTCAGATTAAAGATGGAGAAATAACTAGAGAAGATGGACAAGTTGCTGTTGATATAGAATTAGATGTTCAATTGAGTGCTAATAACTATTATAGGTTATCTGCTAGTCAAAATGCAGTACTAACTGATGCAGCAGAAAATCAGTTAAGACCAATTAAGAGGCTATCTAGCACTGCCTTAGATGGAACGATCGATCAATCGGGAGTTTATAGTACTACTTTATTCTTTCCGTTACCAGAGGAACTATCTGAGCAATTAGTATTACAAATTAAAAATATTAGACGTTATAAAAGGGTCAACTCTTCTCCAGCTAGAAATTTGCTTGCTGGTGGCTCTGGTGGCAATATTGCTGTTTCACAAGAGGTAAGTCGCTCTGGGACTTATAGTGATCTATTGGGTGAATATACGATTGAATTTCAATTTGAATTGGATGAGCAAGAAGCAGATAAAGATGAAATTAATAATCTCAGTCAAGAATCTGAACTTGATTTAGCTAGGGAGAGAAATATTACTGAAATTTATCGTTTAGAGCGGGTTGATTTAATTAGAAATGGGCAGCAAAAGGTTAATATATTTAGAGAGAAATAAAAGGATAACTATAATAAGGTTATTTTTTTATCACTTTTAGAGAAAGTTATTTTGTTTTTTGCTGTTTCAGTAATTTAACTTGTCAATGAGAAAACATTTAATAAGGTAGTAGATAATCTACTATTGACAAATTAAATAACCTATGCTATTCTATATTAGAGGATTGTTGAAAGTTACTTTTAATTATTACTCTATTTTGGTTACATAAGGCTAAATTTATAATACTAAAGGGTTCAACAAATTAAATAAACCTATAGCTGAAGTGGAGGTGAAAACATGTATACAATTACTGATGAATGTGTTGCTTGTGGAGTATGTGTAGATGAATGTCCAGTAGAGGCTATCGCTGAAGGAGATGACAAGTATGAAGTCTCCGATGAATGTGTTGATTGTGGAGTGTGTGTAGATAGCTGTCCAGTAGAAGCTATTGAAGAAGAGTAATATTGTTGCTAATCAGAAAGAGTTCTAGGAGGTTACCTAGGACTCTTTTTTATATTAATGATACAATAAAGCTTCAGTTTATAGTTGATAATTGAGAGTTGAAGATCAAGTCCATAAATTCAAAGGTTTTTATCTATCAATTTTAAACTATCAATTATCAATTGAAGTTAAGCTGTATATCAATTCTAGGATTTGATGTTTCTAAGAGAGGATAATTATTATGATTGTTGAATATCATAATAAAGGTATTGTATATTTTTAAGGTTGGAATTAGAATTAACTTTAAAGGGATGGTTATTTTCTAGTTTTTAAATATTAATGTTTTCAGTATTTTGAATTTAATTGTCAATTGAAACAGGAGGTGAGGATTGCCGTAAATAAGGAGGCAATTAATTTATGAGACCTAGTATTGGATTGGCTTTAGGAGCGGGTTCAGCGAGAGGGTTGGCCCATTTGGGTGTTTTGAAGGTTTTTGAAGAAGAAGGAGTTGCGATTGATTATTTAGCTGGAACAAGTATTGGAAGTGTTGTAGGTGGTTTTTATGCTACTGGATTGGATTTACATATGTTAGAACGATTAGCAAAACATTTGACGTGGGATCACTTGACTGATTTAACAGTACCAAGAAGGGGTTTGATAGCTGGTAATAAGGCTAAAGAGTTTTTTGAGTTATTAACCAAAAAAAAGACCTTTAATCAATTAGAGCTGCCTTTTGTAACGGTAGCTGTAGATGTTGAACGTGGTGAAGAGGTTATAATTGATAGTGGCTTGGTAGCTGATGGAATTAGGGCCAGCATGTCTATCCCAGGGGTTTATGTGCCTTATCAATTAGATGGGAAAAAGCTGGTAGATGGAGCAGTTCTTAATCGGGTTCCAGTATCTCCTGTTAGGGGATTGGGAGCAGATATTGTAATTGGAGTAGATGTAAGCCATAAAGTAAATTATAAATCTGAAGTCAGTACTATTTTTGATGTAATTATGAATTCAATTGATATTATGCAACAAGAGATTACTAAGCATAAAAATCATGGTGCGGATTTATTAATTAGACCGCCGGTAGGTCATATTAAAGCTACTGACCTAGATCAAGCTCGAGAGTGTATTGATTTAGGTTATCAGGCAGCTAAAGAAGCAATCCCAAAGGTTAAAAATTTAATTGAGGAGTGGACTATGGATGAAGAAGAAAGGATTAATCAAGAATAAACGATTATTAAGTTTAATAGTTATTGGTCTTTTGATAGCTATTTTATTTTTTTGGCCCAGTAATTATTATCTTGTTTCTCCTGGCAAGGCAGAGAGATTAGCCCCAATGATTGAGATAGAAGAAGGGGCAACTACTCATCCGGTGCAAGGTGATATAATGTTAACATCTGTTTCGATGAAAAGGGCCAGTTTGATAGAATCTATTCATGTGCGATTATTTAATCCTGATTTGGTAGAGTTGAGATCCAGGAATTTTTTGCCACCTGGAGTAGATATGGATGAATACTTTGAACTAATGCAAGAGATGATGCAAGAAAGTCAGATGAAAGCCAAAGCAGTAGCTTTAGAAAAAGCCGGGTATGAGACTAAGATTACTGGTGAAGGTGCTCGTATAGTCAAGGTTTTAGAGGAAAGTGATGCTTATAATAAATTACAGACTGATGATATTATTATAGCGATTGATGATCAACCAGTTGAATTATTGACAGAAGTGATTAATAAGGTTCAAGCACGAGAAGTAGGTGCTGATGTAAAAGTAACAGTTAAGCGTAATGGAGAGGAAAAGGATTTTGTAATTGAGACTAGAGTTCTTGAAGAAGGTTCAACTCAACCATCAATCGGTGTCTTAATCAGTCCTTATCAACGAGAATATGAGCTACCAATTGAGGTTAATATTGAAGCAGGTCAGATTGGTGGACCATCAGCTGGAAGTATGTTTACTTTAGAAATTTATAATCGATTGACTGAAGAGGACTTAACTAAAAATGTACAGATAGCTGGGACTGGAACAATTAGTTTGGATGGTAAAATAGGAAAGATCGATGGAGTACAACAAAAGATAGCAGCTGCTAAAGAAGAAGGAGCAGACATCTTTTTTGTACCAGTAGGAAATCAGGAAGAAGTAGAGAGGGTAGAAAAAGAGGGGATTGAAATTGTTATTGTTGAAGATATAGATCAAATTATTTCATATTTAGAGGGAATTTAGGTTAAAATGACTGGTTGGCGATAAAAATCAACTCCCCCTTGGCGGGCTGTTAATTTAGGATAAGTCAGTGAATAGATATTATTAGCTTTAATATCAGATAAGAGCATCTTTTGTCTGATATCTTTAGGTTGCTGATTAGAACGGAAGTGATTTGATAACTTAGTGATGATTGGCAACTCAGCCCTTTCTTTTAATAACTTAAGTAATTTTCTACCTTGTTGATTAAAACCTAATATTCTAAAGTATTGTGGTCCTCCTGCTAATTCAAATTTGTTTAATTGTTTTTGGTTTAAACCTAATAATAATTGAGTTAAAATACGTTGGATTCTGGTTTGGGTAAAACGTTTAGTTTTAATCAATTCTATTAACTCTGACAGAGATGTTGCCTTTGTAGCAGCATCTTTAAATCTATTCTCTAACCCTCCGGTTACCCCTTCATAATTTCTTAAATGGTGATGAGTAGTTCTTCTTAATAAAGTTAAGATTTGCAAAGTGAAATTTTCGTAAAAAATAGGGCCAACCCCCTCTTTAAATGCCGTTTCTAAAAGTTTAAAGGTTGAATCAGGCATTGTCTTTTTTAGTTTAGTATCTAGTAGGGATTGCTGGGAGTTATGATTTTCCTTAATCTTCTGTCTGATTGCCGATGCACTAGCTATTTTTTCTAATTTAGATGAATGATAATTACTTCCCTCTCGTTTGATAGTTAAGGGAATAATTGAGCTATTTAAGTTATTTAAAGCTCTAATATATTCTAAGCCTAAAATGTTATTGGCATTGGTTAGAATAGACTTTAGTTTAGCTACTGAAATATCAATTGAATTAAAGTTAGATTGTAGGAGTTTGATTAAAGCTTTACTACGGGCTAATGGATAAGAAACTCCTGTTGCTAACTCTTGTTTGATTAATTGGTCAAGCTGTTTAGGTTGATCTGCTAATAACCTGCCAATGAATTTTAGGGGAGTAATCTCTCCTATTTCGCTTCCAAAACAGAGATAATCTACAATATTTGTTGCGGTTAGTAGTTTGACTGCTCCATGAGCAAAGTATTGAGCACTGCGAGTAGTATATGCAATAGGTAGTTGAATTACCAAATCAACCCCCGCTTGGAGGGCCATTTTTGTGCGAACCCATTGGTTAACGATAGCAGGTGTTCCTCGCTGTAAGAAGGCACCACTCATAATGCAAATTGTTCTATCTGCGTTACTTTTTATTAATGATTTATTAAGATGAATTTTGTGTCCATGATGAAACGGATTATATTCAGTAATAATGCCGAGTGTTTTCAATAATATCCCTCCTTGAACTTATATTATAGAGCTCTAGAGATTAAATATCAATAGCTTGTTATTTTATTAATATTCAAAATTATAATATAATTTTGAATATTATGAATATATAAAATATTATGATTATTTAAACTTTGAACTTTTTGGGTTATTAACAAGGATATTACTTATAACATCTAGTAGTTTAAAAGATGAATGCAATGAATAATTTTATTTATAAGAATATAACCTATTTACTGCATTGTAGATAAATAATAAGGAGGGGGACAAATGGAATTTATTGAGGAGATTTATCAGCAAGCTAGAAGTGAAAAGAAGCGAATTGTTCTTCCGGAGGGCACGGATTCTAGAATGGTTAAAGCTACTCCTATTATTCTAGAAGAAGAAATTGCAGAAGTTATTTTGCTTGGAGAGGAGGATGTAATTAAGCAGGTTGCTGCAGACAATGATGTTGACTTATCTGGAGCGGAGATTATCGATCCTTCACAGTCAGAAAAGATTGAAGAGTATGCTCAAACTTATTATGAGTTAAGAGAGCATAAAGGAATTAGTTTAGAAGAAGCTAAAGAGCAGGTAACTGATCCTTTATACTTTGGCTCATTAATGGTTGAAAATGGGGATGCAGATGGGAAGGTAGCAGGTGCTGAAAATAGTACTGGTAATGTATTAAGAGCAGCTATTAGGGTAATTGGTACTGCTGAAGGTATTTCAGTAATCTCTGGTTCCTTTATTATGATTGTTCCTGATGATGATTTCGGTGAGGATGGTTTATTTGTCTTTGCTGATTGTGCTGTTAATCCTGATCCAACAACTGAGCAATTAGCTGAAATTGCAGTTTCATCTGCTAAAACTGCTGCTGACTTGGCTAAAATTGATCCTAAAGTAGGAATGCTATCATTCTCTACTAATGGTAGTGCTCAACATGAATTGGTCGATAAGGTTAAGGAGGCTACCAAGATGGCTAAGGAGATTAATCCTGAGCTGCAAATTGATGGTGAAATGCAGGCAGATACTGCTATTGTACAAGCAGTTGCTCAAAAGAAATGGCCTGAAAGTGATCTTGCAGGGGAAGCAAATGTCTTAGTTTTCCCAGATTTACAAGCAGGAAATATTGCTTATAAACTGGTTCAAAGATTGGCACAAGCGGAAGCAATTGGCCCTGTATTACAAGGGATTGCTAAGCCAGTAAATGACTTATCACGAGGTTGTAGTGTAGAGGATATTGTAAATGTAACATCAATTACTGCTGTTCAAGCACAAAACTGTTAAATAATTAAATTTATAATTGTAAATAAAAAATAAACTTCACTAAAAATAGGGAGGATTAAATTATGAAAATCTTAGTAATTAATAGTGGAAGTTCTTCAATCAAGTATCAGTTATTCAATATGGAAAATGAGGAAGTATTAGCGAAAGGTCTAGTAGAAAGAATTGGGATTGATGGTTCTTGCTTAGAGCAGGAAACAAATGAAGGTGAAGTAATTGAAATAGAGACTGAAATTGAGAATCACTCTGTAGGAATGGAGTTAGTAATTGATTCATTATCTGATGACGAGAATGGTGTTATTACTGAAGTAAAAGAAATAGCTGCAGTAGGTCATCGAGTAGTTCAGGGAGGAGATTCCTTTTCTGAATCAGTAGTAATTGACGATGATGTTAAGGATGAGATTGAAAGGTGGGCTAGCTTAGCTCCTTTGCATAATCCACCTAATTTAATGGGAATTGAGGTTTGTGAAAAGTTAATGCCTCATGCATCACAAGTTGCTGTTTTTGATACGGCTTTCCATCAAACAATGCCTGAAGAGGCGTATATGTATGCTTTGCCTTATGAGCTTTATGAAAAGTATGGAATTCGTCGTTATGGATTCCATGGAACATCACATAAGTTCGTTGCAGAGTCTGTTGCAGAGGAATTGGGAGAGGATCTAGAAGATTTAAAGGTAATTACTTGCCACTTAGGAAACGGTGCTAGTGTGACTGCTGTAAATGATGGAAAATCTCACGATACAAGTATGGGTCTTACTCCTTTAGAAGGTTTAATAATGGGAACAAGATGTGGGGATATAGATCCAGCAGCGGTTCCATTTATTATGGAAAAGGAGGACTTATCACCAGAAGAGGTTGATAGTCTAATGAATAAGGAGAGTGGTTTATTAGGTCTATCTGGAGTTAGTAGTGATATGAGAGATATTGGAGAAGCTGCTAATAATGGAAACGAAAGAGCAGAGTTAGCACTGAAAGCCTTTAATTATCGGGTTAAGAAGTATATTGGTTCCTATGCAGCTACAATGAATGGAGTAGATGCAATTGTCTTTACAGCAGGAATTGGAGAGAATGCAATTGGACTTAGAGAAGCAGTCTGTGAAGAGCTAGATTATTTAGGAGTTAAGATTGATAAAGAAAAGAATGATGTAAGAGGAGAGATTGCAGAAATAAGTGCTGATGATTCAGAAGTTAAGGTGTTTGTAATTCCAACAAATGAAGAGCTAGTTATAGCCCAAGACACTGAAAAATTAGTAGGCTAATTTTATAAAACTTCTTGACAAGGACTTAGTTTCTATATTATAATGAATTTGTTATTCTATTGATGATGGGATAGAGGCAATTAGTAGAGGTGATTAAATGAAAGTAAATATTGCAGAAATCAAGGATGACCTTGGAGCAATGATGACAGTCGAAATGCCAATAGCTTTAAACAATAAGCTAATTGAAGAACAAAAAATTACAGTTGTTGATCCCAGTAGCCTTGAGTTAAAGATTATCAACTCTGAAGGTGAGTATGTTGTTGTTGGGACTGCCTCTTTATCATTACAAGCAATTTGTAGTCGCTGTCTAGAGAAGTTTAAGCGGAGTTTGGAATTTGAAATTAAAGGAGAAGTTCCAGAAGAAGAAGTTGAGGATGTGGAACTTGATATTAGTAATATTTTAGTTGAACATATTAGGTTAGCTACTCCAATGAAATATATCTGCGATGAGGATTGCCAAGGGCTATGTCCAAATTGTGGAAAGAATTTAAATGAGGAAGACTGTGATTGTATAATGCATAAGGTTGATCCTAGATTAGCAAAACTAGAAAAATTACTACCTGATAAAGAATAAACATCATAGTAGTTCAATTTAGTAGAGGAGGTGTTTTTTATGGCAGTACCTAAGAGGAGGACTTCTAAAACGCGCAAAAGAAAGAGGAGAACTCATTGGAAATTAAATGCTCCTAACTTGGTTGAATGTCCTCAATGCCATGATTTCAAGTTATCACATCGTGTTTGTCCAGAGTGTGGATATTACAAAGGTAAGAAGGTTAAGTAAATATAGTGAATAGATGAAAAGAGTAGGGGAGATAAAGCCTTACTCTTTTTTTATTTTGTAACATATGTTAGAAGATAGTTGACAATTTACGGTTTACAGTTTATAGTTAAAAGTCAAGAGATTAAAAATTTAAGATTTCTGAAAAGCGATATATCAAAATGGCTAGACTGGTTTTAGATTTAATGTTTTAATGTTCTTTCTTTGTCAACCGTTAACTGTACACTGATATTTAGTGGCTCTTGCCACTAAATATCATATATTAATAAAAATAACCTAATTTCTCTTGCACTTAGGGATAAAATTATATATAATACTAAGTGGAAGAAAATTAGTACCTGGTCTTAATATAAGGTTTCAATAGGTGGTAATAATAAATGGGTAGATTGAGAAAAGCTGAGCGCCAGAATAAATTACGGGATAAATTAAAGGAGAATCCATTTTTAGTCGATAAAGAGTTGGCTGAAATGTTTGAGGTCAGTATTCAAACTATTCGCCTAGATAGAATGGAATTGGGAATACCTGAAGTACGTAAGAGAACTAAAATGGTAGCTAAACAGGCTTATTCTAAAGTTAAGTCTGTACAAAGTGGAGAAATTATTGGTGAACTAGTAGATATTGAGCTTGATCAAAATGGTCTTTCTATTTTAGAGGTTACTGAAGAGCTTTGTTTGGAAAAGACAAAAATTATGCGGGGACATCATATTTTTGCTCAAGCTAATTCACTAGCTGTAGCGATAATTGATACTGATGTAGCTTTGACGGGTTCAGCAGATGTTAGATATAATAGACCGGTTTATATTGGAGAAAGATTGAAGGCTAAGGCTAGAGTAGATAAAGCAAAAGAGAATAAATTTTATGTTAACGTAGAAACTAAGGCAAGCGAAGATATAGTTTTTAGGGGAGAGTTTATAATTTTTTCAGTTGACGATGACCCTGATCGTAAGGAGGTTTAGAGTATTGAGGATTGCTGTTGATGCAATGGGTGGAGATTATGCACCACAGGAGATAGTTAAAGGTGTCATGGAAATTATTAATGAGTGTAATGGTCAAATAATTTTAGTTGGCCCAGAGGATAGATTGGAGGAAGAACTTAAGCAATATTCTTTTTCGAAAGAAAAAATAGAAATTCATCATGCCTCAGAAATGATTGGGATGAATGAATCTCCTGCTAAAGCATTACGGAAGAAGAAAGATTCAACTATTGCAATAGGTACGAGATTGGTTAAAGAAGGAGAAGTTGATGGTTTTGTATCTGCAGGAAATACTGGAGCAGTAATGGCAGGTGGTCTATTTAATATTGGTCGAATAGAAGGGGTTAAAAGACCAGCAATTGGTGCTGTATTTCCAACACTTAAAGAGCGAACTTTAGTCTTAGATGCAGGGGCCAATGTAGATAGCAAGCCTGAACATTTATTTCAACAAGCAGTAATGGGTCAAATTTATGCTGCTGAAATCTTACATAAATCGAATCCTAAAGTTGGCTTATTGAGTATTGGTGAAGAGGAAAAGAAAGGTAATGAATTGATTTTGAATGTTCATCAAATGCTAAAAGAGAGAGATGATATAAATTTTGCTGGGAATATTGAAGGAAGAGACATCTTTACTGGAGAATATGATGTAGTGTTAACTGATGGATTTGTGGGTAATATAGTACTAAAGACATCGGAAGGCTTAGTTAAGAGTTTATTTAAAATTATTAAGCAGGAGATTGAAGCAAGTTGGTTGACTAAATTAGGTGGTTTATTATTAAAACCTGCTTTTAGTAGAGTTAAAAAGAAGATGGATTATACAGAGTATGGTGGTGCTCCTTTATTAGGAATTAATGGAATAGTAATTATTAGTCATGGTAGTTCGAATGCCAAAGCAATTAAGAATGCAATAAAAATTGCCCAAGAATCGATCGAAGCTAGATTGATTGATTCAATAAAAGCTAATATTGATGGAAGGACTGATTAATAGTTATGAAGCAGGAATTAAGAAGGGCCAAGATTGCAGGGATTGGTTCATTTGTACCAGAAAATGTAATGACAAATATTGATTTAGAAGGAATAGTTGATACTGATGCTGAATGGATTATAACCAGAACAGGAATTGAAGAGAGAAGAATAGTCGAGGAGGAAGTTACTACTTCTGATTTGGCTTATCAGGCAGCAACAGCTGCATTACAGGATGCTGATTTAGATGTAGAGGATTTAGATCTGATCTTAGTAGCTACTTCAACTCCTGATTATCTTGGATTTCCTTCAACAGCCTGCATATTACAAGATAAGCTAGGGGCTGAAGGAATTCCAGCTTTTGATTTGGCTGCTGCGTGTACAGGCTTTATTTATGGTATATCAGTAGCAACTCAGTATATAGAAACAGGTGCTTATGATAATATTTTAGTCGTTGGTGCTGAAACTTTTTCTAAGATAATTGATTGGGAAGATAGAGGAACATGTATCTTATTTGGCGATGGTGCTGGAGCTGTGGTCTTACAACCGACTGATTCTGCTGGAATCTTATCTAACTCTTTAGGTGCTGATGGTTCTAAAGGTGAAGTTTTAAAGATTCCAGGTGGTGGTTCAAAGCGACCTTTTTCTCAAGGAGTACTTGAAGAACGGGCACATTATGTTGAAATGGATGGTAATCCTGTCTTCAAATTTGCTGTTAGAATTTTAGGTAAAGCGGCTAAGGAAGCATTACAGCAAGTAGGGTTGAGTAGTGAAGATATTGATTATTTAATTCCACATCAGGCCAATATTAGAATTATTGATGCTGCTAGAAAAAGACTTGATTTAACTGAAGAACAGATTTATGTTAATCTTGATAGGTACGGAAATACTTCTGCTGCTTCAGTTCCACTGGCCTTGGATGAAGCTGTGCGAGAAGGAAAGATAAAAGAAGGCGATATTATTGTGTTAGTTGGATTTGGAGCTGGATTAACTTGGGGAGCAACAGTCATAGAATGGTCATAAAGGGGGAAATATAAAAATGATAAGGACAGAATTATGCGAACTATTAGACATCGAATATCCTATTATCCAAGGAGGAATGGCTTGGGTTGCAACCGGAGAGTTAGCGGCTGCTGTTTCGGAAGCTGGTGGGTTAGGTATTATTGGAGCAGGAAATGCACCGGCTGATGCAGTTAGGGAGGAGATTCAAAAGGTTAAACAGACAACAGACAAACCATTTGGAGTTAATGTTATGTTACTATCACCTCATGTTGATCAGGTGATGGAAGTTATTGTAGAAGAAGAAGTGGCTGTTGTAACTACTGGTGCTGGTAATCCTGGTAAATATATTAAAGATTTAAAGACAGTTGGGGCCAAAGTTATTCCGGTAGTTCCTTCGGTAGCTTTAGCTAAGAGAATAACTCGGTTTGACGTTGATGCTGTAATTGCTGAAGGTAATGAATCAGGAGGTCATATTGGTCAGTTGACAACGACGGCTTTAATACCTCAGATTGTTGATGCTATTGATATTCCTGTTATTGCAGCAGGAGGAGTCGCAGATGGTCGTGGTTTAGCAGCAGTGTTATCATTAGGTGCTGTTGGAGCTCAAATAGGAACTCGATTTGTTTGTGCTACAGAATGTATTGCTCATGATAATTATAAGGAAGCTATCATTAAAGCTAAAGATAGAGATGCAATCGTAACGGCTCGTTCTACTGGACATCCTGTTCGGAATTTAAAGAATAAATTGACTCGTCAGATTGAAAAGATGGAGCGTGAAGATGCTTCTAAGGATAAGATTGAAGAATTGGGAATAGGTCGTTTAAAGCGAGCTGTGATTGAAGGAGATGTTGAAGAAGGAACTGTGATGGCTGGACAGGTGGCAGGAATGATTGCTAAAGAAGAATCGGCTGCAGATATTATTGCTGATGTTGTGGCTGTTGCGGAAGAAGTTTTAGAGAAAAGTTGTGAGTTAATTAGTAATTAGTAACTGGTGATTAGTAATTAGTAATCGGTTTTGGAGGGATATATGATGGGAAAAATGGCATTTATTTTTCCTGGGCAAGGTTCACAAAAAGTAGGAATGGGAGCAGAATTGGCCCAGGAGTTTGAAGTAACTAAAGAAGTTTTTGAAGAAGCTGATCAAGCCTTAGATATAGATATATCAGAATTATGCTTTTCAGGGCCAGCAGATGAGTTAAAGGAGACAAGTAATACTCAACCGGCTATTTTGGCTACCAGCATTGGAGTTTATAAATTATTGTTAGAAAAAGGGCTTGAACCTGATTTAGTTGCAGGACATAGCCTTGGTGAATATTCTGCTTTAGTTGCTGCAGGAGTATTGGATTTATCTGATGCTGTTCAATTGGTCAGAAAGAGAGGGCAGTTGATGGCAGCAGCAGACCCTTCTGGAGAAGGAACAATGGCTGCAATTATTGGTCTGGCAGCAGATGAGGTGCAGGAAGTTTGTACTGCCGGAAGTAAGTATGGTATAGTTGAAGTAGCTAATTTTAACTGTCCAGGTCAAGTCGTTATTTCTGGCGAGAAGAAAGCGGTTGAACAGACAGCTGAATTAGCCAAGGAAACTGGGGCCAAAAGAGCAATTATGTTAGATGTTAGTGGACCTTTCCATTCTAGGTTGATGAAATCGGCTGGGGAGAAGTTGGCCCAAGAATTTGAAAGAATCGAGTTTAAGGAACCTAACTTACCCCTTGTAACTAATGTTAAAGCAGAGATTACAACTGAAGTAGATGAGATTAAAGCTGCTTTAATTGAGCAGATTAGTGGTTCAGTACGCTGGGAAGAATCTATTCGTCAAATGATTGATGTTGGTGTAGATACCTTCATTGAAGTTGGCCCAGGTAGAGTTTTAAAAGGGTTTATGAGAAGGATTGATCGTAGTGTAACAGCATTAAATGTTCAAGATCAACGTTCTTTAGAAAAAACATTTAAAAAGCTGTAATTTTTAGTTATACAAGATGGTTGATTAGGGAAAATATATAATTAAAGAGCAGGAGAGTGAAAGAAATGTCATTAAAGGGGAAGGTAGCACTTGTTACCGGTAGTTCACAAGGGATTGGAAAGGTAATTGCTTTAAAATTGGCTCAAGAGGGTGCTAAATTAGTAATTAATTATCCAGTTGCTAGTGAAGCTGAAAGTGCTCAGCAGGTAGTAGAAGAGATTGAAGATTTAGGTGCAGAAGCAATTGCTTTGCAAGCAGATGTAACTGCCATGGAAGAAGTGAAGGATATGGTTAAAGAAGGAAAGAAGAAATTTGATACGGTTGATATCTTAGTCAATAATGCTGGAATTACTAAAGATAAATTATTACTTAGAATGAAAGAAGAAGATTGGGATGCTGTATTAGATGTTAATTTAAAGGGAGCGTTCAATGTCACTAAGGCTGTCAGTAGAACGATGATGAAGCAACGTAGTGGTAGAATTATTAATATAGCGTCTGTTGTTGGCTTAATGGGTAATGCTGGGCAATCTAATTATGCGGCTTCTAAAGCAGGCTTGATTGGATTTACTAAATCTGTTGCTAAGGAGTTGGCAGCTAGAGGAGTAACTGTCAATGCAATTGCCCCTGGATTTATTGAAACTGCAATGACAGATCAATTATCTGATAAGGTAGTTGAACAGATGCTCAGTGTGATTCCTGCTAATAGTTTTGGACAGCCAGAAGATGTTGCTGATACAGCTTTATTTTTAGCAAGTGAAGGTGCAAAATATATCACCGGTGAAGTTATTAGAGTCGACGGTGGAATGACTATGTAAGAAAAGCAATGAATAGTGAATATTTAATAGTTAATAGTTGCAGACCTTAAAAAATAAAAAACAAAATAGTCTATAGTTAAATTTATATAGTTTCTAATGTTAGGTTTTGAAGTTTGTTTTTAACTATTCATTATTCATTATTAAATATTAACTGATCTTTTGAAAGGAGGTGACAGGAATGGATACATTAGAAAAAATTCAAGAGATTGTTGTTATAGAGTTAGGCGTAGATGCTGATGAAGTAACTCCAGAGGCTTCATTCATTGATGATTTAGGAGCTGATTCTTTAGATATTGTTGAGGTTGTTATGGCATTTGAAGAGGAATTTGATATTGAGATTCCTGATGAGGATGCAGAAGATATTGGAACTGTACAAGATGCAGTAGATTATATTGAAAACGCTTTATAATTTATAATCTGTTTGGATGGATGGTGCCCCGTTTATAATTTTATAAACGGGGGCTTTATCCATTAATAAATTAAAAACTGGGGGAATAATCTTGGAATTACCTAAATTAAGAATAGGCGATTTAGTAGCTAAGGTGCCCATTATTCAAGGTGGTATGGCTGTTAAAGTTTCTACTGCTCCTTTAGCTGCAGCTGTAGCTAAAGAAGGTGGGATAGGATTAATAGCTGGTTCTGGCTTAACAGTAAAAGAGATTAAAGAAGAGATTAAACGGGCGCGTGAGTTATCTACAGGAATTATTGGTGTAAATATTATGGTGGCAATTAATGAATTTAAGGATTTGGTTAATGCATCTATTAGTGAAGGGATTGATTTAATAGTAGCAGGAGCAGGATTTTCTCGTGATTTATTCTCCTTAGGTCAAGAAAGCGATGTTGAAATTGTTCCAATTGTATCATCGGTTAAATTAGCAAAAATTTCTGAGAGATTAGGAGCTTCTGCTATTGTAGTAGAAGGAAAAGAAGCTGGTGGACATTTAGGTACTGATCAACCAATGAAATCATTAATTGATAAAATTGTTGACGTAGTTGAAATTCCAGTTATTGCTGCTGGGGGAATTATAAATGGTCAAGATATAGCTGAAGTATTAGAAATGGGAGCAGATGGAGTTCAAATGGGCTCTAGATTTGTAGCTAGTGAAGAGTGTGAAGTCGAAGATGAATTTAAAGAATTATATATGAATGCTACTCCAGAAGATGGAGTTGTTATAGATAGTCCAGTTGGCTTACCAGGAAGAGTTTTACGAAATGAATTTTTAAACAAGGTGGAGGATGACGAATTGGATACAGGAAAATCATGTAACTATCTCTGTTTAAAAAAGTGTTCTCGTAGATTCTGCATTATGAAGTCCTTGCTAGAAGCTCAAGGTGGCGATATGGCTAATGGTTTAGTATTTGCCGGTGAGAAAGCATATCAATTAAATGAAATATTACCTGTCAAAGAAATATTCGAAAATCTAATTAAAGAAGCTAAAGAGTACTTAGGAGGGAATACAAAAGATGACTAATCGTGTAGTGATAACTGGAATGGGGGTCATTTCTCCTATCGGAAATGGAATTGAGAATTATTGGTCCTCATTAACAGCAGGAAAATCAGGGGTTGACACTATTACTCATTTTGATGCTAGTGAATATAAAACTCAAATTGCTGCTGAAGTCAAAGATTTTGATGTTAAGAATTTTGGTATAGAGCATAAGGAAGCTAAAAGAATGGATCGTTATGCGCAATTTGCTGTAGCTGGGGCAAAATTGGCCCTTGAAGATGCAGAGTTAGAGATTGATGAAGAGAATGAGAATGAAATTGGAGTCTTGATCGGTTCAGGAATTGGAGGGGTAGAGACTTTTGAAAAGCAGTATAATCGATTGTTAAAGAGAGGACCAAATCGAGTCAGCCCGTTTTTTATTCCGATGATGATTGCTAATATGGCTGCTGGGCAGGTTTCTATCCATACTGGTGCCAAAGGGCCAAATGTAACAGCAGTAACTGCTTGTGCTTCAGGAACTAATGCTTTAGGGGATGCTTTTGAGATTATTAAGCGTGGAGATGCTAAGATGATGATTGCTGGTGGAACTGAAGCAGCAATTACTCCTGCTTCTTGTGCTGGATTTTGTGCTATGAAAGCAATGAGTACTAATAATGATAATCCACAAGCAGCCAGTCGACCTTTTGATGCAGAACGTGATGGATTTGTAATGGGCGAAGGTTCTGGAGTCTTGATTTTGGAATCCCTAGAAAGTGCTCAAGCTAGAGGTGCTAAGATTTATGCTGAAGTAGCTGGGTATGGTATGTCTGCTGACGCTCATCATATTACTGCTCCAGCTCCTGGTGGTGAAGGTGCTGCTAGAGCGATGGAGATGGCCCTTGAAGAAGGTAATCTTGAGCCAGAAGAGATGGACTATATTAATGCTCATGGTACTTCTACACCTGCCAATGATAAGTTGGAAACAGCAGCTATTAAAAAGGTTTTTGGCGAACATGCTGAGCAGTTAATAGTAAGCTCGACTAAATCAATGACTGGACACTTGTTGGGAGGAGCAGGAGGAATAGAAGCTATTGCTTTAGCTTTAGCTATTCAAAATAATATCGTTCCACCGACAATCAATTATGAAAATGTAGATCCAGAGTGTGATCTTGATTATGCAGCAAATGAAGCTAAAGAAAGAGAGGTAAGCGTAGCTTTATCTAATTCACTAGGTTTTGGAGGTCAGAATGCTACTATTATCTTAAAGGAGTATAATGCTTAATATAAGGTGTTGATAACATGGAGTTTGATAAGCAAAAAGTTGATAAATTAGAGCAGGAGATTGAGGTTGAGTTTCAAGATGAAGAATTAGTAAAGAGAGCTATCACTCACAAATCTTATTCTAATGAAAATAGAGAACGAGGTTTGAAGAATAATGAGCGATTGGAATTTTTAGGAGATGCTATTTTAGATTTAGTAATCAGTGAATATATTTTCACTAAATATCCTGATCATCCTGAAGGAGAATTGGCTAAGATTAGATCGGTAGTAGTCAGTGCTCCAGTCTTGGCTGAAAAGTCTAAAGAGATTAATCTAGGTGATTATCTGTTATTAGGAAAAGGTGAAGAGATTACAGGGGGAAGAAAGCGAGATTCAATTTTGGCAGATGCTTTTGAAGCATTAGTGGGAAGCATTTATTTAGATCAAGGTTTGGAAACTGTCAGGAAATTTATTTTAGAGTTATTAACAGCTGATATTATGACGGTTGAAGCAGGAGAGCATATTCAAGATTATAAAACTTTATTACAAGAGTTGATTCAACAAAGTTCTAATTCTCGTCCTGAATACTCTGTAGTCAAGGAAGAAGGACCAGATCATAATAAGGAATTTACTGTGCAAGTTGTCTTTGAGGATGAGGTATTAGGTGTTGGTATTGGATCTAGTAAAAAAGAAGCACAACAACAAGCAGCTAAAAATGCAATCAAGAAAATCCAGTAGCTCGTATTTGCGGGCTGCTTTTTCGTTTTTTAAATTGTTAATTTTAGAAAGGAGAGATTTTTTAAATGTACGATCTAATCGTAGCTGGAGGTGGAGCAGCGGGAATGATGGCGGCAGGTTTTGCTGCTCAAAGAGGAAAGAAGGTATTATTGCTAGAGAAGAATGAGCAATTAGGGAAGAAATTATTAATTACTGGAAAGGGAAGGTGTAATTTGACCAATGATTGTGAGATAGAAGAGATAATTAAAAACTTTCCTGGGAATGGTAAGTTTTTATATAGTAGTCTCTACTCATTTTCTAACTGGCAATTACGAGAGTTTTTTTCTGAGTGGGGGGTTGAGACTAAAGTGGAGCGAGGTGGTAGGGTCTTTCCTACTTCAGATTCAGCCCGTGATGTAGTAGAAGCATTAAAGAAGTTTATTAAGAATAATGGAGTTGAAATCAGATTAAAAGAAGCAGTTGAGCAATTAATAGTTACTGAGGGAGAGATTAAAGGGGCTAAGACTAAAAAGAATAGCTATAGTGGTAATAATTTATTATTAGCAGTAGGTGGAGCTGCTTATCCAACTACCGGTTCTGCGGGAGATGGGTATCGGTTGGCCCGACAAACAGGTCACAATATTATCAAAACTGGCCCTTCTTTAGTTCCCCTAGAAGTTGCAGAAGGATGGATTACGAAGCTACAAGGGCTAAAGTTAAAGAATGTAACTGCAACTTTAACTATTGCTGGTGAGGAAGTTGTAGAAGAGTTTGGAGAGATGTTATTTACTCACTTTGGGGTCAGCGGGCCAATTATTTTAACCTTAAGTCGTCAGGTAGCAAATAATTTAAATCAAGAATTGAAGTTAAAGATTAATCTAAAACCTGCTCTTTCGATTGAGCAGTTAGATGAGCGGTTACAGAGAGATTTTTCTAAATATTCACGGAAACAGTTTAAAAATAGTTTAGGTGATCTATTGCCTAAGGGATTGATTCCGATCATTATTAATTTATCATCTATTCCTGAAGATAAATTTGTTAATCAGATTACTCGTGAAGAGAGAAGGGAATTATTAAAGTTATTAACCGAGTTAGAGTTGACGATAACTGGAACGAGAGGATTTAGGCGAGCAATTGTTACTGCTGGAGGGGTTGATACAGAGGAGATTGATCCCAGTACTTTAGAATCAAAGTTAGTAGAAGGATTATACTTTGCTGGTGAGCTAGTAGATGTTGATGCTTATACAGGTGGGTTTAATTTACAAGCTGCCTTTTCGATGGGTTATGTAGTAGGTAATCAAGTTACATAATTGAGTTGACAGTGTACGGTTTACAGTTTACAGTTAAGATTAAAACCTTAAAAGCTTAAGAGCCTAAGAACTCTAAAATGCTTGATACTTAAAGGTTTAGAATGGTTTTGATTTGAATGTTTTAATGTTCTTAACTGTCCACTGTACACTGATATAAAGTGGCAAAGTGCCACTTTATATCAATAAACGATTACATAATTAGATTTAAGTTAGGATATTTTAATACTGAGGTGACGGGAATTGGAACTTGATTTTGAAAAGAATTTAGGTAGAAGGGATAGAATTGTTAGAGTAGTTATTGGTTTTTTATTGCTCTTTTTAGTTTATTATTGGAATTTAATAGGTTGGTTGGCAATTGTCATTGTTATAGCTGCCATTTCTCAATTTATTGAAGCAGCTTTTTCCTATTGAATTGTCTATGACTTAATGGGTTGGTCAACCTTAAAGGGAATAGTTGAATAATTTAAATAAAATTATAGTTTATTTGGCATAGATTAACTTCCTGCAAACATATTAATATAGCAAAAGAGCTATATTTAGGGGGGGGACTATGCCTAATCGTTTTTTTCGGTTGGTTAGTGATTTAATTAAAGTAATTGAAAGAATATTATTGAAAATAGTAGCGATAGGGTTTGTATTATTAGTTGCAGTTCAAATAATCCTAGTTAATCCGGATTTTGATAGAGCTTTAATTGCCAATTTACCAGTGGTCAGTCTTCTGTTGGGGGAAGAAGAGTACCAGTTTGGTGAGCCAGTTCAAGAAGTTTTTTCAGTACCTGAAGAAGAGTTAAGGATTACTATTCAAGGTCAGTTAGATTTACCAGAAGCTAAATTAATAGTCAATGGAGAAGTTAGAGATGATTTTGCTGGAGGATTTGCTCAGATAAGGGTTAGAAATGGTGATAGAGTAATTATTGATACTAGAGGGGTTGAAAGAGGACTATGGGTTAGAATTGATGAACTTTCTGGTCTGTTATACCCATTTGAGAAAGATCAACAATTTTGGGTGCAAGATGAATATAAAACTTTAGGACGAGTGAGAATTGATAGCCAATTTTAAATTGCTCCTTGTATTAAAATTAGAAGTATGTTAAGATAATAGTCAACGTAGAAAAGTAGTATGGTAGTAGATTAAAACTGTAGGATATAATTGTTTAATTAATAAAATTGAATATACTAGTAGGATGGTAGTGAGGTAGGGGTGATGGGATTAGTCTAAGTACTCCTAGTGGTAGGAGTGCTTTTTGATATTATAGAGTAAAAAAATGGAAGGAGGAATACTATGGCGAATAAAGATCAAGCAAGTAAAGTAGTGGCTACTGCGGCAATTAAGATGGCATTAAGTGATCGTAAGGAAGAAGATCGATTAAAAAGTGTTTATCAACAAGAAACTTTGCAAGTAGCTGCTGTTGATTTTGGGGGAGAGTTTAATTCCTCAATCAAAAAGATTATTGAAAGAGCAATTGTTGCTGCTAAAAGAGAAAATGTTATTAAGGATACACATGCTGATCAAGGAGCAGTTGCTGGAGCAACCCATGAAGCTTTAAAACAAATCCATTCTAAGGCGATTGGTTTTGATGTAGGAGGAAAGATAGGGATTGCTCGTAAGAATGATCATATTAGCGTGGCTATCTTCTTTGGAATAGGATTATTACATTTAAATGAGATGGCAATAGGGTTGGGGCATCGTGCAACTACTTAATGTGAGTATAATGTTTCTCTAAAAGGAGGGAGAAGATGAAAGTTAGAGGAGTTAGAGGAGCAACTACAGTAAAAGAGAATACTGAACAAGAGGTTTTAGAAGCAACTAGAGAGTTATTAGAAGAGATGCTCAAGCTCAATGAAATTAAAGAAGAGGATATCGCATCTATCTTCTTGTCAATGACCTCTGATCTTGATCAGGTCTTTCCAGCGGTTGCTGCTAGAGAAATAGGCTTAACAGATACACCATTATTATGTACTCAGGAGTTAGAGGTTAAAGGAGCTTTAGAGAAGTGTATTAGAATTTTAATTCACTATAATACTATCAAATCATTAACTGAAATTAACCATATTTATTTAAGAGAAGCAGAGAGCTTAAGGTTAGATTTAGTAGAGGAGGAAGAATAATATGATTGATGAAAGTACAGTACGTCAAGAAATTTTGAAGATTGAGCCTTATGTACCGGGAAAACCGATTGAAGATGTTAAAAGGGAATTAGGATTGGAGAAAGTAATTAAATTAGCTTCTAATGAAAATCCTTTAGGGCCAGCTCCTCAAGCAATTGAGAAGATGAAGGAGACAGTGGAGCAGGTTAATATCTATCCTGATGGGAATGTTCATTACTTGCGCCAAAAATTAGCTACTAAATTGGGGGTAAGAGAGGATGAGTTGATCTTTGGTAATGGTTCTGATGAATTATTGGCTTTATTAGGTCAGACATTCATTACTGATGAAGCAGAAGTAATTATAGCAGGAACTACTTTCAGTGAATATCGATTTGCTACTAATATTATGGGGGGCAAGATAGTTAGTGTGTCTTTAAAAGATTATGCTCATGATTTAGAAGCGATGGCTGCAGCTATAACACCTAACACTAAATTGATCTTCATTTGTAATCCTAACAATCCAACCGGAACAATTGTAACTGAGGAAGAAGTAAAAGATTTTTTAACTCAAGTCCCTGATGATGTATTAGTTATCTTTGATGAGGCATATTATGAATATGTTGATCATTCAGCGTATCCTGAAACTATAGATTATTTGGCTGATTATGAGAATGTGATTATTTTGCGAACTTTCTCTAAAGCTTATGCCTTAGCAGGATTGAGGATTGGCTATGGAATTGCCAATCAAAAGTTGATTGATTACATAGATAGAGTAAGACAACCTTTTAATGTTAATCTGATGGCTCAGAAGGCAGCAATAGCTAGCTTGGGTGCTGAGGATCATCTAGCTAAAGCTGTGGAGCTTAATCAAGCTGGGAAAGAATATTTATATCAAGAATTCGATAAATTAGAATTAGACTATGTGCCTACTAGTTCGAATTTTATTTTAGTTGATTTAGCACAAGATTCAACACAAGTCTTTCAGGAGTTGATGAAACGAGGAATTATTATTCGTAATATGGAATCCTTTGGCTATCAAACTAAGATTAGAGTTACAGTTGGTCTGCCTGAGGAAAATCAAGCTTTTATCAAGCAGTTAAAAGCGGTTTTAAATGATTAATTTGTGAGTAGTGAGTATAAAAGGAGGAGATAATAATGATTGTAGTCATGGAAAATGGTGCAAGTAAAGATATGGTAAAACGGGTATTAGATCGCATTGAAGATTTAGGATTTGAAGCTCATTTATCTGAAGGAGAAGTCAAAACTATTATTGGAGTAATTGGAGAAGGAAAGATGGAACTCAAAGATAACTTTACTATCTTACCTGGAGTAGAGGATGTGGTAGAGATAACTAAACCATATAAATTATCTGGGAAGCAGTTTAAATCTGGTAGATCGGTAATTGAGATTGATGATGTTAAAGTAGGCGGAGATAACTTTACGATTATGGCTGGGCCGTGTGCGATTGAAAGTAAAGAACAGTTATTACAAGCAGCTCAGCAAGTAAAAGATGGTGGTGCTCAGATTTTACGTGGTGGTGCTTTTAAGCCGAGAACTTCTCCGTATAGCTTTCAAGGACTGGAAGAAGAGGGTTTGAGGATGTTAGCTGAAGCTAGAGAAGAAACAGGATTAAAAGTAGTGACAGAGGTAATGGATACACGAGATGTAGGATTGGTAGCAGAGTATGCAGATATTTTACAGATTGGTGCTCGTAATATGCAAAATTATCCATTGTTACGAGAGGTAGGAAAAACTAATCGACCAGTTTTGTTAAAACGAGCTATGACTGCTACGTATAAAGAGCTTTTAATGGCGGCCGAGTATATTATGGCTGGTGGTAATCATGATGTTATTTTGTGTGAGAGAGGAATTAGAACTTTTGTAGATCAGACTAGAAATACGGTCGATTTAACAGTAGTTCCTGTGATTAGGGAATTGAGCCATTTACCGATTATCATCGATCCTAGCCACGGGACAGGAAGATGGAAGTATGTTGCTCCGTTAGCTAGGGCTGCCTTAGCAGTGGGAGCAGATGGATTGATGATTGAGGTTCATCCTGATCCAACGAATGCGTTATGTGATGGGCCACAATCCTTACGTCCTGATAAGTTCAAATGCTTAGTAGAGCAGATGAAACCAATAGCTGAAGCAGTTAACCGTAATTTATGATGAGGTGAAAATATGATCAGTAAGATAGCAGTTGTTGGGGTTGGTTTGATTGGTTCATCTTTAGGTTTAGCTTTTCAGGATTTAGAGCAGGTTGAAGAGGTGGTGGGGATTGATCAAAATCCCTCCCATCTACAACAAGCTTTGGAGTTGGGAGCAATTAATAGTACAGCTAGCTTAAAAGAGGGAGTACAGGGTGTTGATCTGGTTATAGTAGCAACCCCTGTAGGAACTATTATTGATTTGATTGAAGAGATAATTTTATATCTTGATCAAGAAACGATTATTACTGATGTAGGAAGTACTAAATCAAGTTTGGTTGAACAATTGGAAGCAACAGTGGCTGGTAAAGATCAAATTTATATTGCTGGTCATCCAATGACCGGTTCTGAAGTTGTAGGACCTGGGGGAGCAGATAAGTACTTATTTGAGAATGCTATTTATGTTTTAGCAGAGACTGAGCAGACAGATCAGACAGCTTTGATTGCCCTTAAAGCGTTACTTGAAAAGTTAGGAGCCCAAGTACTTGTGTTAGATCCTAAGCGCCACGATCAGGTAGTAGCTTTAACAAGTCATCTGCCTCATCTAGTCGCAGTTAATTTGATGCAGGTGATTGATCAGTTTGCTCAAAGTGATAAGTTGATTACTTCTTTAACAGCAGGAGGTTTTAGAGATACTACTCGGATAGCTGCTGGAGATCCTACAATGTGGAAAGATATTTTTGTTTATAACCAGGCAGAAGTATTGACAGCGATTGAGGCTTTTGAAGCTAAATTAAAGCAACTTAAAGAATTAATTGTTGAGCAATCGGAAGAAGAGCTATTAGAACAACTCAGCCAAGCCCGAAAATCTAGATTGCAGCTTCCGATGAAGAAGAAAGGATTATTGCCGACCAATTATGAGTTGATTATTACTTTAAAAGATGAACCGAATGCTATTGGTCGGGTAGCTTCTATATTAGGAGAAGAAGGAATCAATATTCAAGATATAGAGGTACTAAAAGTAAGAGAAGATGGTGGGACATTACGACTTAGCCTTAGTCAGGAAGAAGAACAAATAAAAGCTTGTCGTCTCTTACAAGAAGCGGGATATAAAGTCTTTAAAAAGTAGCGATAAGGAGTGATGAGATGCAGCTTAAGATAGAATCTAAGTCCAACTTAACTGGTGAAGTAACTGTACCTGGAGATAAATCAATTTCCCATCGGGCTGTGATGTTGGGAGCGTTGGCCCGAGGTAAGACGGAGGTAGAAGGGTTTTTAACTGGGGAAGATTGCTTAAGTACAGTGAAGGCTTTTCAGAGTTTAGGAATTGAAATTGATGGTGTAGGAACAGAGAAAATGACGATTCATGGCAAAGGATTACAAGGATTGGAAGAAGCTGATGATGTATTAGATTTAGGTAATTCAGGAACAACAATGAGGTTAATATTAGGGATTCTGGCTGGGCAGGATTTTTATTCTGTGGTAACAGGTGATGATTCTTTGCGAAGTCGACCAATGGCTAGAGTTACTAAACCACTAGCTGAAATGCAGGCTCAATTTTATGGTAGGGACAATGCTAATTTAGCTCCGATTACTGTGGTTGGTGGTCAAGATTTAGCAGCGATACAATATCGATCACCGGTAGCTAGTGCTCAGGTGAAATCGTCAATTCTGTTAGCTGGTCTATATGCTGAAGGAGTTACTGAAGTAATAGAACCTGCCAAATCTCGAGATCATACAGAGCGGATGCTTGATTATTTTGGGGCCAATGTTGAAGTAGATGGCTTAGCTGTTAAGGTAGAAGGTAACCCTGAGTTAACAGGGCAGAAAGTAATAGTACCCGGGGATATCTCTTCAGCTGCTTTTTTAATGGTAGCTGGGTTGATTACTGCTGATTCTGAACTTTTAATTAAGAATGTAGGGCTAAATCCAACGCGTTCAGGAGTAATTGATGCTTTAGAGAAGATGAATGCTGATTTAGAGTTACTTAATCAACGAGAAGTTAATGGGGAGCCGATTACTGATATTGTAGTTAGGAGTAGTCAATTGCAGGGAACTGTGATTGATGGTGAATTGATTCCTCTATTGATCGATGAAATTCCAATTTTAGCAGTAGCTGCTAGTCAAGCAGAAGGAAAAACAGTAATCAAAGATGCTGAAGAGTTACGGGTTAAAGAAACTGATCGAATTGATGCAATGGTAAAGGAGTTAGCTAAATTAGGAGTTGAGGTAATAGAGCGAGAAGATGGAATGGAGATAGTAGGAAAGCAAGCTATTCAAGGGGGAGTTAAGTGTCTTAGTTATGATGATCATCGAGTTGCAATGTCTTTAGCAATAGCGGGGTTGATCGCAGAAGAGCCTATTATTATTGAAGATGCTGAATGTATTAATATTTCTTTCCCGAGTTTTGAACAATTATTAACTGAGTTATAATCAAAAAAACCACTTAACTCTAAATAGAGTTAAGTGGTTTTTTAGTTTAAGTCCAAGTCTAAGGTTAAGCTTTATTACAATAATGTGGCACTTTTGTGCCACATTATTGAGTTGACAGTGTACAGTGAACAGTTTACAGTTAAGATCAAAACCTTAAAAAATTAAGACCTCTGAAATGCCTTATGTTCGCAGGTTTAGAGTGATTTTGATTTAAGGTTTTCCTTCGGGTTCTTTGAACCCTTCGTGATGAAAAAATCTGCTCTTAGATTTTTTCTATCTACTGTCAACTGTCCCTACAGGTCTTTGTCAAGACCTTTCGTGAAAACCATAGAAACCATATCAACTGTAAAATGTACACTGATATTTAGTGGCAAAGTGCCACTAAATATCGATATTCTGTAATATTCACCTAGTTGCTTCTAGTAAATATAAATAGAAACTAAATTAAGTAATTATTTGATATATGCAGGAAAATAACTTTTTAATTAGAAATTAATCATAAAGGGTGGATTTTATTGTAGAGAATTGAGATGGTTCTTTAAAAAGGAGGGCAGAATATGGGAAGTAGGCAAAGTAATGGAATCAAAGTCTATTTAAACCAGTCAGCTCATGATTTATTATCAGCTAAAGAAGAAAAAGAATTAGCTAAAAGGGTTCAACAAGGGGATGAAGAAGCAAAACAGACTTTAATTGAGTCTAATTTACGTTTGGTTATTAGTGTTGCTAAGAAGTATATAGGTCAAGGACTTGACTTCTTAGATTTAATTCAGGAAGGAAATTTAGGTTTAATGCAAGCAATTAAGAAATTTGATTATACGAAAGGATATCGTTTTAGTACTTATGCAACTTGGTGGATTAAGCAGCGGATTAATCGAGCTTTAGCTGATAAATCACGTACAATTAGAATACCAGCTCATATTTGGGAGACGATGAATAAGTATATTAAGGTTTATAATAGATTGTCAAGCAAGTTAGGTAGAGAACCTAAAATAGAAGAAGTGGCAGAAGAGATGAATATTTCTGAAGAAAAGGTTAAAAAGATTATGGAGCTTATTCAAGAGCCTGCTTCATTAGATAGTCCTATTGGTGAAGAGAATGACTTTTTTTTAGGGGATATGATTGAAGATTCGACGGTATTGACTCCAGATAAGGCAACTTATAATACGTTATTACAAGAGGAGCTAGATAATATCTTGGATACATTATCGGATAGAGAAAAGAGAATTCTGCAGTTGAGATTTGGACTGTTAGATGATAGACCAAGGACATTAAATGAGATTGGGCAAGATTATGATCTGTCACGAGAGAGGATTAGACAGATTGAGAAGAAGGCTTTACAGAGGTTAAGGCATCCTAATCGCAGTAAAAAGTTAAGAGATTACCTGTAATCATAAACAGCAACCGAAATGGTTGCTGTTTATGATTGTAGATAATTACAATAATGTGGCACTTTTGTGCCACATTATTGAGTTGACAGTGTACAGTGAACAGTTTACAGTTAAGATCA
>NZ_JALKBX010000018.1 GCF_023227745.1 Natroniella acetigena
ATCGACCTTGCTGTGCAAGAGCAAGTTGGTACTATAATTATGGAGAATCTAGAGAATATCCGAAATACTGCTAAAAGTCTTAATAGAGCAGATAGAAACCTTCATAGCTGGACTTTCTATCAACTACAACAGTTTATTGAATATAAAGCTAAATTAGCTGGGATTAAGGTAGAATATATTAACCCTAAATATACCTCCCAGAGTTGTTCTAAATGTGCTAAAGTTAAAAAAACTAATCGCAAAGCTAATCTATATTCTTGCGAATGTGGTAATCATATCCACTCTGATTTAAATGCAAGTCGTAATATAGCTAATAAATATTTAGAGCAACAATCTGCTTAATCGGTAATAGATTAAGTGCCTAAGTGGCTATATGCCTATCTTAGGAGGGCTGATGGCACAGCCTAAAGTTTGCGTCATACTTGCCTACCAGAAATGGACTGGCATTTAATCAGCAGACAACCTCGCAAGTTCCTTTAAGGAATCCCCGTTTGGATATTGTTTTTATGCGTTTCACGAAGAGTCCATTAGGACTCGTAGGTGACGATAGGAACGGGCGGGGAGGATGTCAAATATTTTATAGTAAACAATTCTTATAAACAACCCATTGTTGGGTTGTTTTGGAAATTTAATTAGCAGAAGTTAGTCAGAACTGATGAAATTAAGGGCTAATTGTTGACTGGCATTATTTTTGCATTTAATAGTTGACTAATCTTAGGTTTTGATTTTAACTGACAATTGTCAATTATCAATTTTTGAGTCTTCTCAGCTAAAAGGAAATATTGGAAAAGTGAATATTTAGTCGTAGGATGCTTTGCAGATATTGAGGGTTTTAGTGTTTTGATTGTGTGAATTTGAATTCTAATTGTCAATTGTACATTGTAAATTGTACACTAAGACGGGGGTGTAGAGAAATTTAGTTGTCTGCGAAGTATTGTAATGACAGGCTTTAATTTAGCAAATGGTTTTTATTACGGAAGGTCTTATAAGACCTGTAGAGAGAGCGTTATTTTTATTTAAAGGGGTGGAAGTATGGAGTTAGCTTTATTGGTTGATATTGGGAGTACATATACTAAGGCTACTGTTTTTAATTTAACAGAACTTAGATTAGAAGCAGTGGTAAAAGCATTTACTACGGTTGAAGAGGGGATAGATCAGGGACTTAAAGAGGTTTTTAATAAGTTAACTGAACAAGGAGTTGAGCTAGATGAGGTTGATCATAAACTGGCTTGTAGTAGTGCAGCAGGTGGTTTAAAGATGGTGGCAGTAGGTTTGGTACCTGAGTTGACTGCTGAAGCTGCTAAACGGGCTGCTTTGGGAGCAGGGGCCAAGGTTGCTGATGTTTACTCATATGAGCTAACAGCAGCTGAGATAGAGGAGATTGTTGGAGCTGAACCTGATGTAATCTTGCTGGCTGGAGGGACTGATGGAGGTAATCAGGAGATAATCTTAAAGAATGCTAGAGGGTTGGCCCAATCTGAATTGGCTGCTCCAGTGATAGTAGCGGGAAATAAAGTAGTAGCTAAGCAGGTTGAAGAGATCTTGGTGACTGGAAATAAGAAGACTTATCTAACCGATAATGTAATGCCTAAATTAGAAGAGTTGAATATTGAGCCAGCTCGCCAGAAGATTCGGGAGGTATTTTTAGAACAGATTATTTATGCTAAGGGGCTAGATCGGGTTGAAGATTATTTGGAAGGAGTAACGATGCCGACCCCTTCTGCGGTGATGAAAGCAGCAGAGTTGATTGCGGAAGGTACTGCTCGAGAAGAAGGGTTAGGTGAGTTGATGATTGTAGATATTGGAGGAGCAACTACTGATATCCATTCAGCAGCTAAGGGTAAGCCGACCAAAGGAGGAGTTAATTTAAGGGGCTTAGAAGAACCTTATATTAAGCGGACTGTTGAGGGTGATTTGGGGATGAGGTATAGTGCTTCATCTTTATTAGAAAGTGTAGGAGAGCAGGAAGTATTAAGTTTGGTGGAACAAAAGTTACAGAATGAGTTATTAGATTATATAGACAAGGTTGGGGAAGAGGTTGATTATGTACCTCAACAACAACAGGAAAAAGAATTTGATTTAGCACTTGCTAAGGCTGCTACTAATGCTGCAGTTAACAGGCATGTGGGGCGAATTGAGACTGTTTATAGCCCTTTTGGGAAACAGTATGTTCAGTATGGCAAGGATTTAACTAATTTAAATTTGATAATTGGTACTGGTGGAGTAGTGGTTCATAGTGCACAACCGACTGAAATATTGAAAGAGGGATTATTTAGTGAGGAAGAACCACAAATTTTGGCCCCGTTGGAGCCTAAGTTAATGTTAGATCAGGATTATATCTTATCAGCAGTTGGATTATTAGCTGAGATTAAGCCAGATCAAGCTTTACAGTTGGCTAAAATTTATTTAGAAGAGATTTAAAGTCTAGATTACAAAAAGTGTTTTATATTCTACATTATTTATCTGTAGTTGATTCTATATAATATAAGGAAAGTTGAAATAATTAAATTTTGCAGGAAAAATAATCTAAATCTTGAAAATATAATTAAAGAAAGTAATAAATTTCATCTAAGAAAAAGAAGAGGGGCCAACCCTCTTCTTTTTCAGATTGAAAGATTGTATTATCTAATTTTCCTTGGTATAATATCTCATAATTATATGATGTTTGTGCTTAACAGAATTATTATAAACTTGGAGTAGGGAGGAGAGAGCTAGATGAGAGTTATTTTAGGGATTGATACAGGGGGAACTTATACTGATGCAGTTTTATATGATAGTAAACAGCAACAGATTTTAGATAAAAACAAAGCCTTGACGACACATTATAACTTAACTGAAGGAATAATTAATGCTATTTCAGGATTAGATGAAGATTTGTTTGGTGAAGTGGAAATGGTTGCATTATCGACTACTCTGGCCACTAATGCAATTGTGGAGGGGAATGGAGCTAGAGTTGGGGCTGTATTATTGGGTTATGATCAGCAAGTTATAGATAAGTTTGAGTTTGACCAAGAGATCCCAACAGAAGAGATAGAAATTATAGCAGGCAAATTTAATATTAAAGGTGATCAAGTAGAAGAGTTGGATGAAGCTAAGATTAGGGAGATTGGTATAGAATTGAAGGATAAGGTTGATGCAATAGCTGTCTCGGGTTATATGAGTGTTCGTAATCCTGCTCATGAATTACGGGCCAAAGAGATTCTAGAGGAAGTAACTGGATTGCCAGTAGTCTGTGGACACCGGCTGACCAATCGGTTGAATGCAATTAAGAGAGCAACTACTGTAGTCTTAAATGCCAGTTTGATCCCTTTAATTAAGGATTTAAATCAGCGGGTCAAGGATGTTTTGGAGCAAAAAGAGATAGAAGCTCCAGTAATGATCGTTAAGGGTGATGGCTCTTTAGTTAGGGATGAAGTTATTTTGGAAAGACCGATTGAGACTATCTTATCTGGGCCAGCTGCCAGTATTATTGGTGCTAAGTATTTAAGCAAGAGTGAGGATGGAATAGTTGTTGATATGGGAGGGACGACGACTGATATAGCTTTAGTTAAAGATGGTTATCCTGAACTTAATGATACTGGTGCTGTTGTCGAAGGATGGGTTACAAGTATCGAATCAATCAAATTTAGAACGGCTGGCTTAGGAGGAGATAGTGAGATTAGCTTGGATTGGGAAGGTAAAATTCAGGTTGGCCCGCGGCGGGTTATCCCTTATTCAGTAGCAGCTAGTCAAGCAGAGGGAATTCTATCTGAGCTAGACAGATTGGCCCGTAGAGAGATAGGGATTAATGAAGGACAGTTTTTATTATTAGATCGAGTAGTAGAAGATATTGACTATACTGAGCAAGAAGAAGTATTAATAGAGTTTTTAAAGGCAGACCCCAAGTCATTGCTACAGATAAAAGAAAGCCTGAATTTAGTCAGTCTTAAGTTTTTAAAACTTGAGCGCTTAGAAAGGTTAGAAATTATTAAGCGAATTGGTCTGACCCCAACTGATATTTTACATCTCTTAGGTCAGTATAATAAATGGAATGTTAAAGCAGCAGAATTGGGTTATGAATTATTATTGAATGATTTTGCTCAAGTTGAAGAAGGTTTTGCCAGTAAGTTAAAGCAGATGATTATTAAAAAAGGAGCTAGAGAGATTGCGATTCAATTAATTAGTGATCAATATGAGAGGTATGATGAAGAAAAGTGCCAATTATGTGAACAGTTATTAGATGATTCGCTGGAAAATGAATTTGGTAGTTTCAGTTGGAGTTTAAAACCGAAAGCACCTATTATAACTATTGGGGCACCGGCTGAGGCTTATTTACAACAAGTGAATGATTATTTAGATGCTGAGGTAATACTACCCCAAAATTATGAAGTAGCTAATGCTATTGGAGCAGCAGTAGCTAATATTTGGGTCAAGGAAGAGGTTTTAATTAAGCCTAATGCAATGAAAGGGACTTATGTTTTACATTCTAGCCAAGGGAAAGAGGAGTTTGTTGAATTAGAACAAGCAATTGAGTATGCTAAAAATAATGGTCGAGAGTTAGCAGTGATTAAAGCTAAAGATGCTGGTGCCAAGAAGTTAGAAGTTAATTTAGATGTCAAGGAAAAACAAGTTGGATTGGGTGCTAAATTTGGAGGAGTATTATTAGAAGTTAGAGTTAATATCAGTGTGATTGGCTATGCTCTATGATACTTAACTTTAAATTTTGGGTTCTAGCCGAAATAATTTCTAGCAGGGAGGAGTAAATAGATGGGATTAACGATTAAGGAAGTTCTACAAATCGAAGAGTTAGAAGGTATAAAGTTAGTAGCAGCTGAGGAAAAGATAAATAATGAGATTAGGTGGATTCATATCGGAGAGACTATATCGATGCCTGTCTGGTTAAAAGGAGGAGAGTTGTTGTTAACTTGTGCTCATGGGTTTCAAGATAATGAGTCAGCTCAAGAGTATTTAATCAGAAAGTTAGCTGCTAATGATGTAACTGCTTTGGCAATAGAACCAGGTTATTATTTTGATACCATTCCTCAAAATATGATTGATTTAGCTAATCAAGTTGAATTACCCTTACTTGAAATTCCAACTGGAATGCCTTTTCTACAGATAACAGAAATAGTAATTGATCGGATAATTAAACGAAGTTCTTTTGATGGAGTTCTTAATAAATCAAAACAGATGACTAATTTAAAGGCAGACAGTGATTCCAAGTCGTTATTTTCTGTTGAAAAGGAGAAACTTCTCTTCGAAAAGGTAAAATATGGTGAACAAGAAGTAGCATTTAATATTTTAGAAGAGATATTTGCTGATATGATAGAAAGTGAGCTAGAACCTAAATTGATTACGACAAGATGCTTAGAAATTTCAATTATGTTATCAAGGGCAGCAGTTGAAACAGGGGTTAAGTTAAAGACTACCTTAGAATTAAATAATAGATTCGTTGACAAGCTAAGCCAAACCATCAATTTAGAGGATAAATTTAATTTGACTTGTGATCTGATTAGGTATTATATTAATGCGATTTATGAAAAAATAGAAATTAAGAATTTAAAGATTGTTCAGGAAGTAAAGGATTTTGTACTGGATAATTACTCTGAAAAGGTTACTTTAGAACAGATTTCGGAGTATGTTTATTTAAGCTCTTCTCATTTAAGTAAAGTCTTTAAAGAGGTTACGGGAAAGACAATTATGAGTTATGTAAATCAAATTAGATTAAAAGAAGCTAAAAAATTGTTAAGGAAGACAGATATGCCTTTAAATAGTGTTGCTGAACTATCTGGATATTATGATGCTAGTTATCTTAATAAAGTATTTAAGAAGGAAGTAGGAATTACTCCAGGACGGTATCGTCTTAATAGCAGAAAATAAAGATGAGGATTTAATACAATACTGGCTAACTTCAACACATTGTGATTAGATGTTGTATTATATATACTTAACATATAGAAATCAAATTAAGATAAAATTCTGACAAGGGGGAAGTTAGCAATGACGATTAAGCCTGGAGCAAGAGCTAGGGATTATAAACCTTTTAGTGAGCAAGATTTAAAACAAATTGATGATGCTATTATGAATTTACTATCTGATACGGGGGTTAAAGTAAGTAATCAACAAGCTTTAGAAATTTTTGATGAACACGGTGCAGAAGTTGATTATGAAACGCAGATGGTTAAATTACCACAGAGTATGGTTGAAGAAGCGATAGATTCTACTCCTTCTAATGTAAAACTTTATGGTAGGGAAGAAAAGAATAATTTAGAGATTGGAGAAAATAGGGTTCATTATGGAACTGGTGGAACTGTATTGGATGTGTTGGATTTAGAGACAGGGGAGAAGCGTAGAATTAATATTCAAGATGTAGCTGATATTGCTAAGTTGGTTGATGCTTTAGAGAATATACATTTTTTAGTAATTCCAGTTTATCCTAATGAATGTGATGATCAAAATGTTGATGTTAATAGATTCTATTCTGCTTTAAAGAATACCACTAAGCATATTATGGGTGGCGTTTATTCAATCAAAGGGATTAGAGAAGTAATTAAGATGGCAAGTAAGATTGCAGGAAGTAAGGAAGCTTTAGTTAATCAACCATTTATTTCTTTTATCACTTGTGTTATGTCTCCTTTGATTTTGGATGATATTTATACTGACTTTTTGATTGAAATAGCACAGCATGGTTTACCAGTAGCAATACCTGCTGAACCTCTGTCTGGAGCAACAGGGCCAATTACTGTTGCAGGCAATGTTACATTGATGGCTGCTGAATCATTGGCTGGGGTTGTATTGGCTCAATTAGTTAATCCAGGCACACCAGTCTTATTTGCTTCAACAGCTTCTGCTATGGATCTGAATACTGGTCTTTATATTACTGGTGAAGTAGAGATGGGATTAATGCATGCTGGTGTAGCTCAGGTAGCTCAATATTATGGCTTACCACTTTATGCTACTGCTGGTATGAGCGATGCCAAATTACCAGATATTCAGTCTGGCTATGAATCAGCGATGACTACTTTATTAGCAGGATTATCAGGAGCAAATTATATTCATGATGCAGCTGGCTTATTGGAGATGTGTCAGACTGTGGCTTATGAAAAGTATGTAATTGATAATGAAATTATTGGAATGGCAATGAGAGCGATTAAGGGTATTGAAGTTACTGAAGAGACTATTGCTGCTGATGTAATTGATCGAGTGGGGCCAAGTGGTAACTTCTTAGTTGAAGAACATACTAGAAAACATATGAGAAGTGAGTTCTTCCAGCCTAAAGTTAGTGATCGTCAACCAAGAGAAGGATGGGAGGCAGATGGTGCTAAACCTACTCGTCAAAGAGCAATTGAGATGGCTAAAGAAATCTTAAATAGTCATCAGCCATTAGGGATTGAGAAGAAGATCGATGATGAAATTAGAAATGAATTCCCACATATTTTATTGGATAAATAATTGAAAAAGCAATAGTGAAGGAAAGATGATAATATGGGCTTGTCTATAAATTTAGGCAGGCTTATATCGTTTACGTATAAGACTTAAAACTTTTGATTTAGGAAATACTCTTTATTACAGAAGATCTGAGCAAAACTGTAAGGAGAGCACTAAATTTATTTAAGGGGGATTAATAAAAATGAGTAAAATGGAAAAAGTTGTTGAAGAAGTAATTGCAGGAAATGTTGATGGAGTAACTGAACTGACTCAAGAGTTAGTAGATGAAGGAACAAAGCCAAGTCAGATCATTAAAGAAGGTTTGGTTGCTGGAATGGATGTTGTAGGAGGTAGATTTAAGAAGAATGAAATGTTTGTACCAGAAGTCTTAATTTCTGCTAAAGCAATGCATGGAGGAATGGATATAGTTAAACCTCTATTAACAGAAGGGGAGAGCAGTTCTGCTGGAACTGTAATTATGGCTACTGTAGAAGGTGACTTACATGATATAGGTAAGAATTTGGTAGCGATGATGTTAGAAGGTGCTGGATTTGAAGTGGTTGATTTAGGAGTGGATGTAACAGCAGATGAATTTGTAGAAGCTGTCAAAGAACATCAACCTGATATTGTTGGGTTGTCAGCATTATTGACTACAACTATGCCAGCTATGGAAGAGACTCTTAAGTCCTTAGAAGAAGCAGGAATTAGAGATCAAGTTAAGGTTATGGTTGGAGGAGCACCGGTCAGTGAAGGTTTTGCCAATGAGATTGGTGCTGATGGTTATGCTGCAGATGGAAGTACTGCTACTGATATAGCTAGAGAATTTGTGAGCTAAGAAGATATAAAGCTTAATTTCAATTGATAATTTAAAATTGATAGTTAAGATTCAAAAACTAAACTTTTTGAATCTGTTATACCTAAAGTGCAACAATGTTTTAGTACTTTAAGGCTTAGTAACTATAGGTAATAAATTGGATGCATAAGGTAGAAATAGTTGGCCCTAGGACACATAAGTTCTAGGGTTGCTTACTTAAATTAAAGATAAATAGTTATTATAAATTATTTTTAGTAATTAATTTGAATTTAAGGAGGAGTAATTATGTCAAAACTGTATCAAGGCGGATTGCTTAATTTTTTTAATCAAGATCAATTAGAGCAGGTTCACCAAAAAACTTTGGATATCTTAAGAGAAGTAGGAGTTAAAGTAGAGAATAAAGAAGCATTGAATTTATTTGATGAGAAGGGAGCAGATGTTGATTTTAATGAAAAGTTAGTAAAGTTACCTAATGCTCTGGTAGAAGATGCAATTGATTTAGCTCCCTCTACTGTGGTCTTATATGGACGAGAAGAAGAACATAATTTGGAGTTAGGCGGTAAGAATGTCTATTTAGGGACAGGTGGTACTGCTGTTAATGTGTTAGATTTAGAGACAGGTGAAAAGAGGAAGACAACTACAAAAGATGTAGCTGATATAGCAAAAGTGGTTCAGAAGTTAGATAATATAGATTTTTTCGTTATTCCTGTCTTTCCTGATGATGCAGGAAAAGAGAAAGCAGATGAAGCTAGATTCTTTAGCTCATTAAAGAATACTACTAAACATATTATGGGTGGAGTTTATACTGCAGAGGGCCAAAAGAAGGTAATAGATGCTGCAGTGGGGATTGCAGGTTCTGAGCAAGAGTTAAAGGAAAAACCATTTATATCCTTTATAGCAAGTATTATGAGTCCGCTGACGATGGAAAAAGACTATACTGATTACTTTATGTATGCAGTAAGAAGAGGTGTTCCTGTAGTAGGAGGAACAGCACCAATTGCTGGAGCAACCAGCCCCATATCATTGCCAGGAACTATAGCTCAGACCAATGCCGAAGCATTATTTATGGTTGTCTTTAGTCAATTAATAGAGCCAGGAGCTAAGACTCTATATGGCACTGTACCAACTAATATGGATATGAGAACTTCTAACTTTAGATTTGGTTCAATTGAGATGGGGATGATGAATGCTGCTTGTGCTGAATTAGCCCAGTATTATCAAATTCCTATTTATAATACTGCTGGAGTATCTGATTCTAAAGCTATTGATATTCAATCTGGATATGAGAAGATGGCAAATATTTTGATGTCTGGTTTGACGGGAACTAATTATATTCATCATGCTGCTGGATTGATTGATAGTGGAATGACTGCTGCTTATGAACAATATGTAATTGATGATCAAATGATAGGGATGGTTAAAAGAGTCTTACGAGGTTTAGAGTTTAGTGAAGAACGGATTGCTTATGATGATATTAAAGAAGTTGGCCCGGGTGGCAATTTCTTAACTGCTGGTAGTACGATGAAGTATATGAGAACGGAGTTCTTTGATGATCAATTATATGATGATAGAGATTGGGATGATTGGTTAAAAGATGGTGCACCTGATGCTAGAGAAAGGGCCAAAGATATTGTACGAGAGATTTTAGACCAAGAGGATGAAAATTTAGTTGATCAAGAATTGTTAACTAATTAATCGAGGTGAATTACAAAGATAATTATAATTTTACAATGTTGTGCTTATATCTTACATTGTTTTAGTTTTACTATTTATGATAATATATAAATAATACAAAAAATATTTAATTTCACAAATTTATCAAGTTTTTATTATTAGTCCAAATGATTATTTACAATAACCAAGGGGGGGCAATTCACTTAAAAGCTGGTTCGATTATTATTTGATCAGTTCTTGAGGCAAGAAAAAAATTATAATTTAGGAGGAGTTAATATGCAATTTGGTCCTTATGATATGTTGATGGACTTTGCTTTGATGTCGCTTTTGCTATTTATAGCTCAGTATCTTAGAGCAAAAGTTACAATAATTCAGAAGTTATATCTTCCTTCATCTTTGATAGCTGGTTTTTTAGGATTATTCTTATCAGATCAGTTTTTAGGGGTGCTGCCTTTTAGTGATAATATTGCAAGTTATGCTTATCTATTGGTTGTAGTTTTATTTGCTTCATTATTTATAGGTAGAAAGAGCAAATCTACAGTTAAGCAGGTCATTGATGAAGTAGGTGATACTTTTACTTTAAATTTAGCTGCTGAACTTGGTGGTTTTGGAACTGCATTGGTAGTTGGTGGCTTAATTATCAGAAGATTCTTTCCAGCAGTACCGGAAGCTTTTCCAATTCTTCAACCAGCTGGTTTTGTAGGAGGTCACGGTTATGCTGCAGCGATAGGAGGAACTCTTGAGGATGTAGCAGGCTGGGGTGAAGCTTTGACGATCGGACAGACTTTTGCAACAGTTGGGATTCTTTGTGGGATTTTTGGAGGATTATTCTTAATAAACTTTGCTACAAGAGTAGGAGCAACTAAGTTTATAACTACTATGGCTGATCTGCCTGATAGTATGAGGACTGGATTAGTTTCCGACCAAGAACAGAAGTCAATGGGTAAGAATACAGTGAACCCTATGGCTATAGACCCGGTTACTTGGCACTTATTATTAGTATTAATTGCAACAGCAGGTGGGTATTATGCTTATGAAGCTTGGGCTAACCTAGATCTTGGTTTTATTTTACCAATGATGTGTTTATCGATGCTTGCTGGTGTATTGGTTCAGTTTATGTTGAATATTTTAAATCTTCAGGAGTATGTTGACCGAGATGTTATTGTTAGAATAGGTAGTACAGCGACCGATTATTTAGTTGGTTTTGGAGTAGCTGGAATTAACATATCAGTTGTAGCTCAGTATCTAGTTCCTATTATAATCTTAACAATAATCGGAGTTACTTGGGGAGTATTCTTTCTATTCTTCTGTAGTAGAAAATTATTTCAGAATTTCTGGTTTGAGCGTGGGATCTTTGTTTATGGATGGACTACTGGGATTGTAGCAATGGGAATTACATTATTACGGGTAGTAGATCCAGAGTTTAAGAGTGGAACACTTGAGGATTATGGTATGGCTTACGTCTTTATCTCACTGATTGAATTATCATTGATATCTATATTACCTGTTTATGTTGCACGAGGTAATGTAGTTCTTTCTGGTGTGATTTTATTATTGATTACTGCCGGTTTATTAATAGCAACTGGAATGAAATATGGTTGGAAGAGTGATAAAATGAGCAATTTGCGTCCGGGAGAAGCTGAGATTATAGAAACAGCAGAAAATGAAGTAGAGATTCAAGGATAAATTAGGTTTAAAATTTATAAGTAGAATTATATTATATAGTAGAGAATCATAAGCTCTAACTTAAGTTAAAGCTTGGTAAAATTAAAGATGGCATTGTAACTTCAATATAATATTGTGGCACTTTTGTACCACATAGCTGTGAGCTATGAGTCTTGAGTCGTGAGCCAAGTCAAGAGCAGAAAAACCAAATTCAAAGTCATCTTTAAACCTTTGTTTTCATGGGGTTATATGGTTTGTTTTTTTTAGTTTGAAAATTTTGATTGAGCTCATAGCTCATGACACATGACTCACGACTAGTGGCACTGAAAGTGCCACTATATATCAATTAAGTTGACATATATGGTAGAGAATTTAATTTTTAGTTAAAGGGGGAATTGAAATGAAAGAAGCATTTCAAGGTGGATTACTTAAGTTTTTGGATCAAAATCAGATGGATTTAATTCATCAAAAGACATTGGATATTTTAGAAGAGGTAGGAGTTAGAGTAGAAAATAAGAAGGCGTTAGAGTTATTCGATGAAAAAGGTGCAGAAGTTGACTTTGATGAAGAAATAGTCAAGTTACCAAATAGTATGGTAGAAGATGCAATAGATACTGCTCCTTCTAAAGTGATTTTATATGGTAGAGAAGAAGATAATCATATAGAATTAGGTGGAACTAATGTTTATATTGGAACTGGAGGTACTGCTGTTAATGTTTTAGATATAGATACAGGAGAAAGAAGAAAGGCTACTTCTCAAGATGTAGCTAATACAGCTAAATTGGTTCAGGATTTAGATAATATAGATTTCTTTGTAATTCCTGTCTTTCCTGATGATGCTGGAAAAGAAGGAGCAGATGAAGCTAGATTCTTTAACGCATTAAGAAATACTACTAAGCATATCATGGGTGGTATTTATACTGCCGAAGGTCAGAAAAAAGTCATTGATGCTGCAGTCAAGATTGCTGGTTCAGAAGAAGAACTAAAGGAAAAGCCTTTTATCTCTTTTATTGCTAATATTATGAGTCCTTTAACAATGGAGCGAGATTATACGGAATACTTTAGGTATGCTGTAGAGCGAGGAGTACCAGTATTAGGGCCTCCAGCTCCAATTGCTGGAGCTACTAGTCCAATTACGTTACCAGGAACGATAGCTCAGACCAATGCTGAGGCATTATTTATGGTTATCTTTAGCCAGTTAATAGAGCCGGGAGCTAAGACGTTGTATTCAGTGGTTCCTACAACAATGGATATGAAGAGTTCTGACTTTAGATTCAGTTCAATTGAGATGGGAATGATGAATGCAGCTTGTGCTCAAATGGCTCAATATTATGATTTACCTATTTATAATACTGCTGGGGTGTCTGATTCTAAGGTTCCTGATATTCAAGCTGGTTATGAGAAGATGTCAAATATCTTAATGGCTGCTTTATCTGGAGCTAATTATATTCATGATGCAGCAGGACTGTTGAATACAGGAATGTCTGTTGCTTACGAACAGTATGTAATTGATAATCAGATGTTAGGAATGGCTAAGCGAGTCTTGCGAGGCTTAGAGTTTAGTGAAGAAAGATTAGCATATGATGATATTAAAGAGGTTGGCCCGGGAGGTAACTTCTTAACTGCTAGTAGTACAATGAAGTATATGAGAACAGAATTCTTTGATGATCAATTATATGATGATAGAGACTGGGATGATTGGTCAAAAGATGGTGCTCCTGATGCTCGAGAGAGAGCTAAAGATATTGCACGAGAAATTTTAGAGGGAGAGAGTGAAATTTTAGTTGATGAGGAACTGTTAAGCTAATTAACAAGTGAAAATTTTGAAATTATTTGAACCCCCTTTCTATTCTGAAATCTTGTGATTTCAGAATAGAAAGGGGTTCTTGCTTAAATAAATCAACTAAAACATTGAGGTAGAAGAACTTAAATTTGTCAATTATATATCTTCTATGAATTTCTTTATTCAGTACCATAAGGTGCGGAATATTTAATTTCAAAGTATTAATTCCAGGTTACAAAGAATAATTTCTATTTTACATTGGATATTTGTCTGGTTTATTGTATATTGATAGTAGAATATATTTGGTAATAAATATTATTTTAAGGGAGTTGATTATGTTAACCGTAAATCATTTTATAGGTATGGCAATTACATTGCTAGGAGTAACAGTTGTAAGTATTTTTTCATTACAGAAAGTAGAATCATCAGCTGATTTTATATTGGCTGGGCGTAAAGCAGGAGCTACTTTAGTAGCAGGAACCATCCTAGGTACTCTACTGGGAGGAGCTTCAACTATTGGCACAGCACAATTAGCTTATGAATCTGGTTTGAGTGGAATAGGATTTACTCTAGGTGGAGGATTAGGCTGTATCATTTTAGGTCTCTTTTTTACTAAAAAATTGCGAGGATCAGAAGTAGAGACTGGTCCTCAATTTCTAGCTAAGACTTTTGGTGTAAAAGCTGGTTTTTTAGCTAGTATATTTATCTCTCTAGGAACCTTTATTAATGTAATAGGTAATACTTTGGCAGCAATAGCGCTCTTGACTTCAATTTTAGGTTTGTCTCCTTTAATTGCAATGTTTTTGATGGTCATTTTAGCTGCTGTACATATTCTTTGTGGTGGAATTTGGGGGAGTAGTTTGGTAGGAGTCTTGAAGGTGATTTTGCTCTATATTGCCTTAATCTTCTCCAGTGTGATTGCTTTTAGTTCAATAGGAGGATTTAGTGGTCTTGGTTCAGAATTAAATATTGTTCCTTTCTATGGAGTTTTTGAACGGGGGATAACTAATGATTTAGCTGCTGTTTTGGCTGTTGTTATTGGTTTTTTATCTACTCAAACATATCTTCAGGCAGTCTTTATGGGGAGAGATGCAAGAGTCAGCAGAAATGGAGCTATTATTTCTGGTTGTTTAATGATTCCTGTAGGTTTAATGGCTACTGTAGTTGGTCTTTATATGCGGGGTAACTACCCTAATATAAATAGTAGTCAGGCTCTTCCTATCTTTATTCTTGAACATTTTCCTCCATTGTTAAGTGGTATTATTTTAGCAATTTTATTGGTAACAGTGACTGCTACTATTGGTGGTTTGACTTTAGGTATTAGTACAACTCTTAGTCAGGATGTATATAGAAAATTAATCAACTCAGAAGTGAGTGATAGGAAGATCTTGTTAATTTCCAGATTATTAACTCTGATTATTATGTTATTAAATCTTGGCTTTGTAATGACAAATCTAGGCTCAGTAATTATGGAGTGGAGTTATCTATCTATGACTTTAAGGGGGACAACTATGTTTCTACCTTTGATAGCAGCTGTTTTCTTCAGTAGTAGAGTTAGTAGTCAAGCTGGATTTTGGAGTGTTTTTTTAGCCCCTTCTATTTCACTTGGTTGGGCTATAATAAATGGTGAAGGAATTAATCCTCTCTATATAGGCTTGGTGGTTGGTTTCTTGATCTTGGGTAGTAGTTTGTTGAGGTCGAATAAAGATTCTAAAATATTTAGTTGACAGTGTACGGTTTACAGTTTACAGTTAAGATCAAAACCTTAAAAAATTAAGACCTTTGAAATGCCTTATGTTGGCAGGTTTATAGTGATTTTGATTTAAGTTTTTAATGGTTTTAACTGTCAACCGTCAACTGTAAACTGTACACTGATATATAGTGGCAAAGTGCCACTATATATCAATACTGTTGAACAGTTAGAATCAGAATCTTAGGAATATAATCTTTTATAAGGAGGGAGAGCAAAATTAAATTAAACTTTATAAAACTCAGTCCAGCAGAGAACACTACTGTCTTAATTACTAATTATGTTCAGAACAAATCATATCCTGAATTGGCTAGTAAAGTGATGGAGTATAGTTATCTCAATGCTGAACAGGTTGGCTTTATTGAGGAACCTCAAAATGAGGAGACACTCTTTAGATTGGAGATGTCGGGAGGGGAGTTTTGTGGAAATGGAGTTTTAGCAGCAGCAGCTTTAGCTAAATATTTAGACTTAACTTCTAATAATAAATTCAAGCTAGAATCTTCTGGGGCCAACCATCCTTTAGAATGTTATGTTGAGCTGTCTGATCAGTATAGTTATCAAGTTAGATCGGCGATGCCTGTGGATTATAATTATCGGAAGTGGAAGCATGAGTTTCAAGGGCTACAATTAGCAGGAAGGATGGTTCAGTTTGAGGGGATTACTCATTTATTAGTTGCAGATAGAGATGCTTTAACTGAAGATTTGATAGAACAGTTGCTTAAAGAGTTAGCTTCAGAAATTGCTGCGGAGGCTTTAGGCCTAATTGTATATAACCAAGATCAAGCAGGTTATTCAATTAAACCCTGTGTTTATGTTAAGCAGACTGGAAGCTTGGTCTTTGAACGAGGGTGTGGTTCAGGGACTTTGGCTGTAGGCATCCATCTAGCTAGGAAGAGAAGAGAGTCAGTCCGAATAGATGTCAAGCAACCAGGAGGAAGTACTAAAGTGGAGATAGTTGTTGATGATAAGGAATCTGTCATTAAGAAGGCTTTTTTAGAAACAGAAGTAGATGTTACATGTCAAGGTACTATTTTAATTTAATGGAGTAGAAATTAAAGAAATTGACTTTTATTTGACGATGCCCTCATATAATTAAATTGCAACAGTTTGATATACTAAGATGGTTATAAAATTCAATTATATCAACTAAATTTTAATTAAATAATTAAAGGGGGAATATAAAATGGAATTTGATCTTTCGAAAGCTAAGAAATTTACTTTGGCTGATGAATTACCGGAAATGCCTGAATTTGAAGAGGGAATTCGTAGAGCACCTAAGAGGGAACTTAATTTAAATCAAGATGAGATGGAGGTTGCTTTAAAGAATGCTTTAAGGTATATCCCACCTCAGTTACATCAAGAGTTGGCTCCAGAATTTATGGAGGAATTATTGACGCACGGAAGAATTTATGGTTATAGGTATCGTCCTAGTGGAAATATTAAGGCTAAGCCTATCGAGGAGTATGAAGGAAGGACTACTGAAGGTAAAGCATTACAATTGATGATCGATAATAATTTAGATTTTGATATTGCACTCTATCCTTATGAACTAGTAACATATGGTGAATCTGGTCAGGTATGTCAGAACTGGATGCAATATAGATTGATTATGAAGTACTTACAGGAGATGACTGAGGATCAGACTTTAGTAGTTCAATCTGGTCATCCGTTAGGTTTATTCCCATCTAAGCCGGATGCTCCAAGAGTAATATCTACTAATGGATTAATGGTAGGAATGTTTGATAATGATGAAGCATTCAATAAAGCAGCAGCTATGGGAGTTGCTAATTATGGACAGATGACTGCTGGTGGTTGGATGTATATTGGCCCGCAGGGAATAGTACATGGTACGTATATTACATTGCTTAATGCTGGACGTAAATTCTTAGGAAATGACCAAGATGAAGATTTAGCTGGTCAGTTCTATATTACTTCTGGTTTGGGTGGAATGAGTGGAGCTCAAGCTAAGGCAGTAGAGATTGCTGGAGGAGTTGGAGTAATCGCTGAAGTTGATATGTCTAGAATCAAAACCCGCCATGAACAAGGTTGGTTAAGTGAGTTTTCTGATGACTTAGATGAAATTTTTGACTGGGTAGCAGAATATCAAGAGAAAGGTCAAGCAGTCTCAATTGCTTATCATGGTAACGTAGTTGACTTATTAGAGTATGTTGTTGAAAATGATATTAAGGTAGATTTATTATCAGATCAGACTTCTTGCCATGCTGTTTATTCAGGTGGCTACCATCCAGTAGGTTATAATTTTGAAGATGGTAGAGAGTTACTAAATACTGATCCTGTTAAGTTTAGAGAAGAAGTAGATCAGACATTAAGAAAGCATTATGGTTTTATACAAGAGTTAGTAGACCGAGGTTCTTACTTCTTTGACTATGGAAATAGTTTTATGAAGGCTGTTTATGACGCTGGAGTCGAAGAGATAGCTAAAAATGAGACCGATCCAAGCCAAGGGTTTATCTTCCCTTCTTATGTAGAAGATGTAATGGGGCCAATCTGTTTTGACTATGGTTATGGGCCTTTCCGTTGGGTATGCCTAAGCGGTAAAGATGAAGACTTAAGAAAGACAGATCAAGCTGCTAAAAGCTGTATTGATCCAGATAGAAGAGCACAAGATTATGATAATTATCAATGGATTAAAGATGCTGAGGAGAATGACTTGGTAGTAGGTTCAAAGGCTAGAATCCTGTATGCTGATGGTCAAGGACGGGTTGAAATTGCACTTAAATTTAATGAGTTGGTTCGCAAAGGTGAGATTGGCCCGGTGATGTTAGGGCGAGATCATCATGATGTTAGTGGAACGGATTCTCCATTTAGAGAGACAGCTAATATTAAAGATGGTAGTAATGTAATGGCTGAGATGTCTGTTCAGTGTTTTGCTGGAAACTGTGCTCGAGGAATGACTTTAGCAGTAGAGAGTAATGGTGGTGGAGTTGGTATTGGTAAATCATTCAACGGTGGTTTTGGTTTAGTACTTGATGGAAGTAAGAAGGTTGATGAGATTATCAAATCAGCTCTAGATTGGGATGTTCACGGTGGTGTTGCTAGAAGAGCTTGGGCTAGAAATGAACATGCGATTGAGACTATGCAAGACTGGAATCAGAGAAATGAAGGTAGGGGTCATGTCACGATTCCTTATCAACCAAAAGAAGGATTAGTTGAAGATATCGTTGCTGATTATTTAGATGAAGAGTAAATGATACAAAATAGTGTCTGTGTGTGTAATCAGTGTCAGTAAAAAATCAAGTTCAAAACTTTTATGATTTAAAGGGGTTATCGGGTTGAATTTCACTGACCTACCAGTCCTAAAAAAACAGGACTGTTCGTGAAAACCATAAAAACCATAAAAATCATATCCACAGACACAGACACAGACACAGACACAGACACGTTACACTTGTTTAATAAAAGGGGGAGAAAAAAATGAGTTTTTCTGATTATACTTTAAATGAATTTGTTGAAGAGTTGGCCAGTAAGTCTTCAACTCCAGGTGGAGGAAGTACTGCTGGATTAGGTGGTGCTTTGGCTTCTGCCTTAGCTTTGATGGTGATTAGATTGACTAAGGATTCAGAGATAGATCAATTCACTGCTGAGTTAGAGGAGCTGAAATCTGAAGCTTTAAGATTGATTGATGAAGATTCTGAGAGCTTCGATAAGGTAATGGCTGCTTTTAGATTACCTAAGGAGACTGAAGCAGAGCAAGAAGAGCGGAGCAAGCAGATCCAAGAAGCATTAAAGGGAGCTAGTATTACTCCATTGAATACAATGAAATTAGGATTAAAGGTCTTAGAGATTGCTAAAGAGGTAGCTACAGAAGGAAACCCTAATGCAGCTTCTGATATAGGAGTAGCTGGATTGATGGCTTTGAGTACTGTTAAAGGTGGTAGTTATAATGTCTTGATTAATGCTGAGTCGTTAAAAGATGAAAAAGTTGCTAAAGATTTAAAAGATGAAGCTAGTGAGATAATTACTAAAGCAGAGAAATTAGCTGCTGAGATTGAAGAAATCGTTAAGAGTAGAATTTAAATACAAAATAGCTTAACAATTGACAATTGACGGAATGTACAATTTACAATTAAAGATCAAATTCTTAAAAGCTTAAGTTCTTTGAAGAACCTTGTGGCAATAAGCTTTGATTGACTTTGATTATAAGATTTGAGGTTTTTAATTGTCAATTGTCAATTGTCAATTGTACATTGTAAATTGTAGAGTACTCTCAGCTAAAAGGAAATATTGGAAGATGAAATATTTAGTTGTAGGATACTTTGCAGTTATTGATGGTTTAAGTGTTTGTGGTTTTATGATTTTGAATCCAACTGTCAATTGTCCCTACGGATCTTGATCAAGACCCTTCGTGAAAACTATAAAAACCATATCAATTAGACGGGGGGGCAGAGAAATTTAGTTATCTGCGAAGTATTGTAATGACAGGCTTTAATTTAGCTGAGAGCACTAATCAATATAAAGGGAGTGTTAATAATGAGTCAGATATTAGAATGTATTCCTAACTTCAGTGAAGGAAGAGATGAAGCAAAGATAGAGAAGATTGTAGAACCATTTAAGAAGACAGATGGGGTTAAATTACTGGACTATTCAGCAGATAAGGATCATAACCGTCTTGTAGTTACTATGATTGGAAGTCCCGAAGGTTTAAAGAAATCCATGTTAGAAGCAATGGAAATAGCGATTGATGTAATCGATATGAACCAACATACAGGAGAACATCCAAGGATGGGAGCAGTAGATGTAGTACCATTTACTCCAGTTCGAAATGTAACTATGGAAGAAGCTGTAGAGATATCAAAGGAGGTAGCTCAAGAGGCTGCTGAAAAGTTTGATCTACCTATTTATCTTTATGAAGATGCTGCAACAAGTCCTGCCAGAGAGAATTTAGCTGATATTAGACGGGGCGAATATGAAGCTATGGCACAGAAGGTGCAACAGCCTGAATGGAAGCCGGACTTTGGCCCTGCTAAGGTTCATCCAACTGCTGGGGCAACTGTGATAGGAGCTAGAATGCCATTAGTAGCTTATAATGTCAACCTTGATACAGATGATCTGGAACTTGCAAATGATATCGCTCGTAAGATTCGTCACTCTGGTGGAGGCTTAAGATATTGTAAGGCTATCGGCATTGACTTGAGTGAACGAGGTATTGTTCAGGTTTCTATGAATCTGACAAACTATACTAAAACATCACTTTATCAAGCATTTGAAATGATCAAGTTTGAAGCTAAAAGATATGGCGTCAACATTATTGGTAGTGAATTGATTGGATTATTACCTGCTCAGGCATTATTTGATGTAGCTGAATATTACTTAGGAGTTGAAGATTTCTCTCCAGAACAGATAATGGAAAATAGATTATTGGAGGATCTATAATGAGTAATGTAGTAATCAAGAATGCTGGAGAATTAATTACCTGTCAGGGCCAAGCTCCTAAGACTGGTTCTAAGATGAACGAATTAGGGATTATCACTGATGGTGCAGTAGTAATTAAGGATGGTCTGATTAGTCAGGTAGGTAAAACAGACGAAATATTAGAAGAGATTAATGAAGAAGAATTTGAAGTTATTGATGCTGCTGGAAAGCCTGTTTTACCAGGATTTATTGATTCTCATACTCATTTTGCATTTGGAGGTTATAGAGCAGATGAGTATAGTTGGAGATTACAAGGAGTACCTTATACTGAAATTATGGAACGTGGCGGAGGAATTATCAACTCTGTAGCAGGTACTCGAAATACTTCCTTTGACGAATTAAAAGAGAGTGCTCGGAAACGATTGAATTCTATGCTCTCCTTTGGAGTAACTACTACTGAAGGTAAGAGTGGTTATGGTCTTGAGCTAGAGACTGAACTGAAGCAGTTAAAGGTGATGAAAGAGTTACAAGAGGAACATGAGATAGATATCAGTACTACTTTTATGGGTGCTCATGCTATTCCTGCTGAATATGAAGGGCGTTCTGGAGAATTTATAGATTATTTAATAAAAGAAGTTATGCCTGTAGCTGTTGAAGAAGGTGGAGCAGAATTTTGTGATGTTTTCTGTGATCAGGGAGTCTTCACAGTAGATGAGGCTCGCAAAATTTTGCTTCAAGGACAAGAGTTAGGGTTGAAAGCAAAGATTCATGCTGATGAAATTGCTCAAGTCGGAGGAGCTGAATTAGCAGCAGAGCTAGGAGCAGTTTCTGCTGATCACCTACTTAAGGCTTCTGATGAAGGGATAGAGTCGATGGCTGAAGAAGATGTAATAGGTACTTTGTTACCGATTACTGCTTTTAGTCTTAAAGAGCCTTATGCTCGTGGTAGATACATGATCGATAATGGCTTACCAGTAGCGTTAGCTACAGACTTTAATCCTGGCAGTTGTTATTCAGAATCAATTCCACTGTTGATTGCTCTCTCTACATTGCAGATGGAATTAACTCTAGAGGAAGTAATAACAGCCTTAACCATTAATGCAGCAGCTGCTATCGATAGAGATGCTGAGATAGGTAGTATCGAGGTAGGAAAAGCAGGAGATTTAGTGATTCTTGATGCTCCTTCCTATACTCATTTAGCATATCATATTGGAGTTAATATTGTAGAAAAGGTTATTAAGAACGGTGAGTTGGTAGTTGAACATAATAATTAAATTCCTGGGACTATTAGGTGTAAATTTATCATAGTAAACAGGATACCAGACTTGATAGTATTTATTATTAGGTCTGGTTTTTAATAAATATAATAAAGTTATTTTTTAGTGAAGTGTTGGCACTATAATGGATATAAGAAATGCAAAATTAATATTATTCTTGTTAATAAGGAGCTGAATCAGATGTTTGGAAATATCAAAGTATTAGTCAGAGGAGCTGGTGATTTAGCTAGCGGGGTTATTCATGCTCTATATCAGTCAGGTTTTAAAGTAGTAGCTACAGAGATTGAAACTCCTTTAGTAGTAAGGAGGACAGTTTCTTTTGCTGAAGCTATTTATCAAGGAGAACTTACAGTAGAGGGAGTGAGAGCATCCAAGGTAGATAATTTTGCTAAAATAGAAAAGATTTTAGCAGATGCTAAGGTTCCGGTTATTGTTGATCCTGAGGCAAAAGTAATTGATTTCTGGAAACCACAAATTGTAGTTGATGCTATAATGGCCAAGAAGAACTTAGGAACTAGAATAAATGATGCTGAAATAGTTATTGGATTGGGTCCTGGATTTACAGCTAAAGAAGATGTAGATGCTGTAATTGAAACAAACCGAGGACATGACTTAGGGAGGATAATAAAAGAAGGACAAGCTCAAATTGATACTGGAGTTCCCGGGCAAATAGCTGGTTATAGTAAAGAACGAGTATTAAAGAGTTCTGTTTCTGGCATATTCACTTCCGATAAGAAAATCGGCGAACAAATTTCAAGCGGTGAAGTTTTTGGTTATATAGGAAATACTGCAATTAAAGCTGAAGTTGACGGGGTTATTAGAGGATTAATAAAGTCAGGTATAGATATAAAAGTAGGAACTAAATTGGGAGATATAGATCCCAGAGGTATCGAAGAATATTGTTATACTATATCTGATAAAGCTCGTACTATAGCAGGATCTGTTATAACTGCCATTTTGTCATTAAGCAAGGACAAAAATAATTTGTTTTAATTTTTACACCCGTTATTTGAATGCGAGAATAACGAAGTAATTAATTCTATAATTAAGGAGGAAAAGATTAATAATGAAATTAATAAAGAAATTGATTTTTTTATTTATAATATTAATGTTGATAATTTCATTTAGTAACTTTAATTCTAATTCTACTGTAGCTGAAGGTCAAACGGTAGTGGATATGGTGGGAAGAGAGGTAGAAGTACCAACTGAGATTAATCGGATAGTAACAACTTATAATACTGCTACTCAATTTATTTTTGCTTTAGGAGCAGAAGATAAATTGGTTTCGGGAGCTAAACATTCATCGTTGCAGAAGTTATCTACAATGTTAAATCCAGAACTACAGGAATTACCTGATGTAGGTTCTAGAAGAGAAGGGGTGAATTTGGAACAGATTATAGCACTACAGCCTGATTTAGTGATTCTTTTTCCATATAATGATGGGCCAAGGGCAGCTGAAAAATTAGAGGAGCAAGGAATTACTTCAATTATTATTAAACCGGAGGATTATCAGCAGATTAAAGAAACAAATAAATTATTAGGAAAGGTACTCCAGTTAGAAGAAAAGGCTAAAAAAATAAATAAACAATATACTCAAATCTTACAGTTATCAAAAGAGGTTGCTCAACTATCGGACGAGAAGAAGACTGTCTATTTTGGTAATTCTCATCTATTAGATACTGTAGGTAAAGGGATGTTACAGACTAGTTTAATTGAATTAGCTGGGGGAATAAATCCAGCTAAAGAAGCTAAGGATGGTTTTATGAAGATCTCTTTAGAGCAGTTGATTACTTGGAATCCTGATGTAATTATTCTTTCACAATGTTATCGGGGGCAGATAAAGGAATTAAAAGAGATGCCTGAATATCAAACAATAACAGCTGTTAGGGAAGGAAAAATTTATCGTATTCCATCAAATTTAGAGCCTTGGGATTTTCCTAGTCCTTCTTCTTATTTGATGATTCCTTGGTTAAGCGAAAAGTTATATTCTGATGAGTTTATAGATATTGAGGTTGAGAGAATAGTTGATGACTTTTATTATGAAGTCTATGGGGAGAGATTTAGTGAATTAGATGGTCAATTATAAATATGAGGATAAGGAGTTTAAATAATGTCGTTGTCTAAAGAAAAGGATATAGTTAAATTATGGTCAGTAGCTGTTTTATTGGTTGTTATTTTTACTCTGTCACTCTTTTTAGGACGCTATAATATACCGCCGTTGGAATTATTGGAGTTGATTCGAAAATTGATTACTGGTCAATCTACTATAGAGGTCGCAACTGATAATGTTTGGACAGTCTTTTATTATATTCGTCTACCTAGAGTTATTTTAGTTACAGGAGTAGGAGCAGTATTGGCTATTACTGGGACGGCTTATCAAAGTATATTTCGTAATCCTCTTGTTTCTCCCGATCTTTTGGGAGTTTCAGCCGGGTCCTGTTTTGGTGTAGCTTTAGGAATGGTACTTACTGATAACTCACTTACTACAATTTATTTATTAGCCTTTATTTTTGGAGTTGTAGCAGTAGGATTGGCTTATTTTATTGCAGTCTTTGGCAAAGGTGAAGATATAATGATGATGGTATTGGGAGGGATTTTGGTAACATCTTTGTTTAATGCTTCAATTTCGATTTTGAAGTATCTAGCTGATCCTTATGAAAAGTTACCAGGGATTGTCTTTTGGCTAATGGGAGGCTTTAGTCGTACTGGTTGGTCGGAAGTCAAATTTACACTTCCCTTTATGGTATTAGGAATAACAATAATTTATATTTTACGTTGGTATTTAAATGTTCTTTCTATGGGGGAAGAAGAGGCTATTTCTTTAGGGGTTGATGCTAAGGCATTGAGATTAGTTATAATAGTTATTACCACCCTAATGGTAGCAGCAGCAGTGGCTACTACTGGTCAGGTAACCTGGATTGGATTGGTGGTACCGCATATAGCTCGTTATCTAATCGGCTCTGATCATCGCTTAATGTTGCCGACAGCAGCATTATTAGGTTCTACTCTATTATTGCTCATGGATAATTTGGCCCGTTGTTTGACTACAGTTGAGATTCCAATTAGCATTATAACTGCCTTTTTGGGAGCACCTTTCTTTGCTTATTTATTAATTAGCCGTCAAGAAAGTGGGTGGAATTAATGTTAAAAGCTACTGATATCTCTTATGCTTATCATAAAGAGAAGGTTATAACTGATGTCAATTTTGCAGTAAAAGAAGGAGAATTTGTTACTCTGTTAGGTGCAAATGGTTCTGGCAAAACGACTATTCTTAAGTGTTTGAATGGAATTTTACGACCTGATGAAGGGGAAGTATATCTTGATGAATCTAGATTTGATGAATTGAGTCGCAAAGAAATTGCCTGCCATGTCAGCAGGGTACCTCAGGAACATACAACAGTATTTTCTTATCGGACACTTGATTTGGTAGTGATGGGAGTTACCCCTTATCTTTCCTTTGGAAGTCAACCGCAGAAAGAGGATTATCAACGGGGAAGAGATATGTTAAGACGGTTAGGAATATTACATTTAGCTAATAGAAGTTACAACCAACTAAGTGGCGGAGAAAGGCAGCTAGTATTGATTGCTAGAGCTTTGGTACAGGATACAGATTATTTAGTAATGGATGAGCCGACTTCACATCTTGATTTTAAGAATCAACATCTTTTAATGACAGAGATTAAAGGATTGACCCAGCAGGGAAAAGGAGTGGTTACTGCTCTACATGATCCTAATCTGGCATTAAAATTCTGTGATAAAGTAGTGCTTATTAAAGAAGGAAGAGTATTAGATTGGGGTCAAACAGAAGAGGTAATGACTTCTAAAAATTTAGAGTCAGCTTATGGTATAGATATGGTAGTTGACAATGCAACTAAAAATATTGAAGTGGTATTAGCCGAGAAAGTAAGTTAAAGAATGACTAACTATAAAGTAAATCACAGAGTTAGGTGGATGATATGATGAAAAATCTATTCTTAACTGGAGAAATTAAGGTTGGTAAGAGTACGATTTTAGAAAAGGTAGTTACTGATTTAGAATTGAAGGTAGCAGGATTTAAGACGCTACCGTATATTGATGAAAAAGAATTACAAGGATTTTATATTGAGAGTATGATACAGAAACAAAAAATGGATAGTAGCATTCAAGATTCTTTGATAGCTTATAAAGAAAATGACTATAGATGGACAGCGTTAATTGAGACTTTTAAAACAGAAGGGGTTGAGATTCTTAAAGCTAGTTTGCAGTCGACAGAAAAGGTAATATTAATGGATGAACTAGGATTCTTTGAATCTGAAGCTCAGCAGTTTCAAGACTATGTTATTCAGTGTCTTGATTCTGATAAGGTAGTTATAGGGGTAATTAAACCGCTAAAAATAGAGTTTTTAGATCGAATTCGTCAACGAAGAGATATGAAAATTATTGAAGTAACTTTACAGAATCGGGATCAAGCATATGAAAAATTCAAGTCTTTACTCAAGGAAGTGGTAGTATAATGTTTAAATGGAATAAAAAGAAATTAGAATGGTTTAAAGCAGCTTCAGCAGAGACTGACTTTTATTGCGGAGTAATAGAAAAGTGTCAGCAAGTTATTAATCAAGAGGATACTTTTATTGAGCTTGGTTGTGGGCTGGGAGAACTTTCATTATCATTGATTTCTCAATTCAAGTCTGGAACAGCGTTGGATATAAATCGAGAAGTGATTGATTATTTAAGGAACAAATGTAGTGGTTTAGAGGTTGATAATCTGGAATTGATTGTTGGTGATTGGTTAACTTTTAATTTTTTTACTGGTTATGATGTAGTATTATTATCTTATTTAAATGGAATAAGCTCAAATCTAGAACGACTGTTTTCTCTTTCGAAGAAATATATAATAGTTGTTTTACCGCAGAAGGCAGAAAATAATCCGTTTCATCTTAATGAATTCTATAAAATTGAAAAAAAGGGTCGGGAAACTGTTGAAAAGGCGGTTGATGATTTAGTTAGTCAGAATATAGATTTTGAATTGATAGAACAGACAGCAGAATTTGGTCAACCACTAAAGAGTTTTAGAGATTATAAAGATTTTTTAAGGGTTTATTTTGGTATCGAGGAAGAAGCTATTATAAATAAGTTAGCAGTGAAATATCTTCAAGAGACTGAGGAAGGCTATTATTTACCTAATAGGAAGAAGAGTGGAATAATCATCATTGAGACCAATAAAGGCTTAAAGAAATAGCATATATTTATTTATAAAATAATTTAGCAAATTTTTATCAATTATTATAAAATGTTATATAAACAATAAAGTAAAGAGGTGATTAAGCAGTGGGAATAAATATTTTTAAAGAATTATTGAATAAGTTAGAGGCAAAAGAGAAAGTGGCTATGGTTACAATTACAGAATCTTCATCAATACCTGAATTGATTGGAGAAAAATTTTTAATTAATGAAGATGATAATTCTATAATCGATTTTTCTTCCAAATTATTAGCTATTGATGATTTAGAAAAAATAGTCAACAAAGCTTTAGAGGGATTATCAAAAGGTGAAATTGAAAAGCATGAATTAGAATTAAAGGAAAACAGAGAGAGTATAGAGATTGTTGTGGAACCTTATCTTCCTCAGCCACGTTTGATAATTTTAGGAGGAGGACATGTGGGCCAAGCTTTATATAACTTTGCTAAAGAATTGGATTTTGAATTAATAATAGTGGATGATAGACCTTATTTTGCTAATTGGAATTTATTCTCAGAAGCAGAACGAGTAATTTGTATAGGATTTGGAGAGTTTTTAACTAAAATAGAAGTCAAGGAAGCAGATTATATAATTATTGCTACTAGGGGTCATAAACATGATTATACTTGTTTAAAACAGGTATTAGATTCTAAGGCTAGATATATAGGTATGTTGGGTAGTAAAAGAAAGGTAACATCTATCTTTGATAAGTTGCAAGAGGAGGGATATTCTCAAAAAGTACTAGAAAGGATTAAAGCTCCTATTGGATTGGATATCGGTTCAGAAACTCCCGAAGAAATAGCAATCAGTATTCTAGCTGAAGTAATTAAAGTTCGAAGAGAAGAAGAAGGAATTAATAATATAATTGGGGAAGAAGCAATTAGGTTTTTAAGTGATTATCAAGGTGAATATGAATGTTTAGCGTTAGCAACTATTATTAAAACAAGTGGTTCGACCCCGAGAAACACTGGTTCTAAAATGACTATTTTACCAGATGGTAGAATTTTTGGAACCGTTGGTGGGGGTTGTGGGGAGGCAGAAGTTAGACAGAAGGCTTTAGAGGTAATAAATGGTCGGTTGGATTCTTTTGTCCATAATATTGATTTATCTAATGAACTGGCAGCTGAGGAAGGAATGATCTGTGGAGGAAAGATGGAAGTTTTTATTGAGAGATTAATATTATGTTAGTGGAAACTTTGGAAATAAAAGAAGGTGAAGTGATTTCTTTAATAGGAGCGGGTGGGAAGACTACGACTATGTTTAAATTGGCTAATGAATTGCGAGAATTGGATAATAGAAAAGTAGTGACTACTACTACAACTAAAATTTCTAAACCAAGTGTTACTGATATTGATAAATTACTTGTTTCAAAAAACTTAGATTTTTTATTGAGTGAAATAATGTCATTGCCGGCTCAATTGATAACTGTAGCTAAAGAAGTTATTAATGAGGATAAGTTAAATAGTATTAATCCAAAATGGATTGATGAATTAAAAGAAAGTAATATTTCTAATATTAATATTATTGTAGAAGCTGATGGAGCTGCTCGTAAAGATTTTAAGATTCCTGCTCAATATGAACCGGTTATACCTAAAAGTACTGATTTATTATTAGCAGTAGTAGGAAGTAGAATAATCAACCAAAAATTAACGACAGAAAATTTACATCGTGCTTCATTAATAGAAAGTATAAATCCAAAGTTTAAATTAAATCAGCCAGTTACTGTTGGGTTGATAACTAAGATTTTGTTAAGTAAATCAGGTTATGATTTATTGGCTAAGCAAAAATATCACAGAGTAATTCCCATATTAAATCAGGTAGATCAAGAAGATAGATACCATTTTGCTCTAGAAGTGGCAGAAAAATTAGTAAAGAGTGGGATAGAAATGGTTCTTTTAACAGCGGTGAAGCAGAATGGAGCAATAATTGAGGTTGTTAAAAGATGATTTCAGCTGTAGTTTTAGCAGCAGGTATGTCTACTAGAATGGGACGATCGAAACAGTTATTATCTATTGGTGAGAAGACAATGATAGAGGTAGTTATAGATAAATTATTAGAAGTTGAAATAGAAGAGATAATAGTAGTAGTTGGCTATCAGGCTGATAAAATAAAAGATTTGTTAGTTGATCGAGATATTCAGGTTATATATAATTCAGAATACAAATTAGGACAAAGTACTTCTTTAATAAAAGCCCTAGAAGCAATAAATCAGAAACATACTGGTATTCTCTGTATGTTAGGGGATCAACCTTTGATTGACCTGTCAACCCTTAATTGTTTAATTAATAAATTTAAGGAAGGGGAAGAATTGATAATTTTTCCTAAATATAATGATCAACGAGGGAATCCTGTTATATTTTCTACAAAATTAAAAAAAGAGATGTTAAGGGTAAGTGGTGACCAAGGGGCTAGAAGTTTAATTATTAAATATAGAGAGCAAAGTAAAGCAATAGAAGTTGATGATCAGGGTGTTATATTTGATATTGACACGGAAAGTGATTATCAAAAATTATTGGAAATAGTCAACAAATAACAAATGGAGGTTTGTTGAAATGAAAAAAGTACCAGTGGAAGAAGCTGAAGGTATGGTATTGGGACATGATATGACACAGATAATACCTGGGAAATTTAAAGGGCCTAGATTTAAAAAAGGACATATTATTCAAAAAGAAGATATTCCTGTTTTAAAAAGTATGGGGAAAAATCATATTTATTTATTTGAATTAGGTAAAGATCAATGTCATGAAGATGAAGCTGCAGCCAGAATTGCTAAAGCAGTTCAGGGGGCGAATATTAACTTAGAAGGGCCAACTGAAGGTAAGATAAGTTTAGTAGCTAAAAGAAATGGTTTGCTTAAAATTAATAAGGAGGGTTTAAAAGAGATAAATAACTTTAACGATCTTATCTTGGCTACTTTGCATAATAATCTTTCAGTCGAAGCTGGACAGGTTATAGCTGGAACTAGAATTAACCCTTTAATTATTAATCAGGAAAAACTTAAAAAAATAGAGAGTATAGGAAGAGATTATACTTCTGGGATAATCAGTATTCAACCGTTCTTAAATTTAAAGATAGGAATTATAGTTACTGGTGATGAAGTCTATTCTGGAGAAGTAGAAGATAAATTTGCTGCAGTCTTAAAAGGGAAAATTGCTGAATTGAATGGGGAGGTATTAGCTATTAAATATACTCCTGATGATTCAGAAAAGATCAAAGAAGAAATTTTAGACTTAATTGCAAAGGGTGCAGAGTTAATTATTACTGGCGGAGGTATGTCTGTAGATCCTGATGATGTAACCCCTATAGGAATTGAGAAGACAGGAGCTAAGATAGAAACTTATGGAGCACCGGTATTACCAGGATCAATGTTTATGCTAGCTTATTTAGACGAGGTACCTATTTTGGGGATCCCCGCTTGTGGGATATACAATCAAAGAACAGTATTTGATTTAATATTTCCCAGGGTTTTAGTTGGTGAAAAAGTAATTAGGAAAGATATTGTAGATCTTGCCCATGGTGGATTATGTTTAAAGTGTGAGACTTGTCATTATCCTACCTGTTCTTTTGGTAAAGTTTGAACAAGTAGAATTTGACTATTTAGGAGGGGTTTTAATGGAGGTGAATTGGAAGGTATGGTTAGAAGTAGATGAAAAAAAAGTTTTTGGGAAAGGACCTTGGGAATTATTAAAAAATATAGATGAACTAGGTTCTTTACGCCAGGCAGCTGCAGTCATGAAAATGTCTTATAGTAAAGCTTGGACTATAATTTCTCGTTTAGAAGCAAATTTAGATTTTGAGTTATTAGACAAGCAGGTAGGCGGTAGTAATGGTGGAGGTTCAGAATTAACAACTGAAAGTAGAAAGCTTTTACGAAAATATCGAAAGTTAGAAAGAAGGATAGCTCAAGAAATCCCCAAAATATTTCAGGAAGTTTTTAATTAAAAATAGAAAGTCAATCTCCTTGTTTTTTAGAAAATGTAACTGAGGAGTTAAGTAGGAACAATTAACTAATTGCTAGTAATTACTATAAACACCGATTTCAAATTGTGATAAACTGATGTTAGTATAAAAGTTTTGTTATAAAATCAAAGGTTATCATTTGACTGGGGGAGATAAAAATATGCTAAATTTGGAAGTGAATTTATTAGGTGCTCCTACAGCGAAATTGAATGGAAAAGAGATAGAGTTTCCATATCAAAAAGTTGAGGCTCTCTTTTACTATCTTGTAGTAAAGAAAGAGATTTCTCGGGATAAGATTGCTACTTTATTATGGGGAAGTATGGTAGATGACAAGGCTAAGAAGAATCTTCGCAATGCTCTTTATCAACTTAAAAAAATCATAGGAAAAGAAATTATTACAACTCCAGATAGATTTACTATTGCTATTTGTGAAGATTGCAACTTGCAATTAGATATAGATATCTTTTTGGCTAAGAAATTGAAAAAGTCTGTTCAGGTATATCAAGGCGATTTTCTTAGTGATTTTTTAATTAAGAAAGCACCTGAATTTTGTAATTGGATTTTTGAGCAGAGAAATTATTATCGACAGTTATATATTAATTCATTAAAGAGACAGATTAAAGAATATAGAAAAGAGGCAAAGATACAAGAGGCTATCAATTATTTGAAATTACTAATTAAAGTAGATGAATTTGATGAAGTTGCATATCGCAACCTGATGGAATTATATGTAAAACAAGGGGCTGTAGCTAAAGCAATTAGCACTTATAAAGAATTAGAAGAACAGTTAAATAAAGAGTTGGGAATTACTCCTGATAGGAAGACTGTTGATTTCTTACAACATATAAGAGAAAATTTATCAAGTAATGTAGATGATAATAATCAATATAACCAAAGTTTTATTGGTAGAGAAGATGAATTACAGAGCTTAGTTAATAATTTATATAAATTTTTACAGGGAGAAGTGAGTTATTCTTATTTTATTTTTGGAGAAGCAGGGATAGGCAAGACCACTTTAGTTAAACAGGCTTTATCTTTGATTGAATTAGATGAGGCGTTGCTTCTAGAAACAAATTGTTTTCAGGCAGAAGAGCATTATGTCTTTAAGCCATGGAATAATATCTTAGAACAACTTAAAGATAAGGTTGAGCTTGATAATATAGATATCTCTTTACCTTGGAAGAAGATAATATCATTCTTATTTCCTTCCTTTTTGGCAGAGGAAGAAGAATTATTACCGGAAGGAATGCTTAACTTTGAATCTATTCAATCTCAATCAGCCATAGAAGCTTTGCTCTTTCTTTTAACTGAGGTTGCTAAGGAGAAGAAGTTAGTTTTGTTTTTTGAAGATTTACAATGGTGTGATGATAAAAGTTTATATCTTTTAAAGAATTTGATCCAGAAGAGTAAAAATAATAATATTTTAATTTTAATGACTTCCCGTAATGAAAGAAAAGAGAGAGTAGAGAATATTTTTTTAGATTTAAAGAGGTATGAGCTTATAAAAAAGATTAATTTACCTAGGTTGAGTTTTAAAGAGTTAAAAGAGTTTGTTCAAAAGAGTATTTCAGACTATAGTTTTTCTGAAGAGCTATTAATGACAATCTATAATGAAACCGAAGGTAATACTTTTTTTTTAGTAGAAGCGTTAAATTTATTAAAAGAAGGAGAGCAGCAAGAAAGTCTATCTAATTTCATTACTACTAAGAGTAAAGATATTTTAAGAAATAGAGTTCTTTCTGTTTCCAAGGAAGCCCAGAAGATATTGAGATTAATGTCTGTCTGTTTTGATCAAGTAAGTTATGACTTGCTAGCAAAGATTAGTGGTAAGAATGATCTGAAATTAATAGAATTACTGGAAGAATTGCAGGAATATTATTTAATAGAAGAATTGCAGAATAAACAAGGAGAGGTTCCTTCATATAGATTCACCCATTCCAAGATTCGTGAATTCATCTACAAGCAACAATCTTTTTCTAGAATTAACTTATTGCATAAAAGGATTGCTCAGATTTTAGAAGACAATTTACCCCAAAAAAATAGAAGTAGAGATCGTTATGCTAAATTGCTCTATCATTATTCTCGGACTGGGGATAAACTTAAACATTTGGAATATCTAATTAAAGAAGCAGAATTGTACTTTCATCATACCCATGAACTGTATCCCATAGTAAATGATAAAAACTTAGGTAAAGATAAAATCTTATCATTTAACCAGAAAGGTTCAAGATGTTACTTATCTAAGGCAGAAGCTTTATTAGACGAAATAGAACAGGGGCTAGGTAGGAGTATTAAGTTACAGCAGATGGAAGTTAAATTTTTAAATATAAAGACTCGCTTTTTAATTGCTCAAGGGAAGTATGATGAAGCAATTAGTCATATTAATCAGGCAATACCTGAGGCAAAAGAGTTAGATGATCAACTTGGAGTACTAAATAATTATCAACAGATGGCAGGGATAGGGATTCAAAAAGAAGACTTTAGTTTAATAGAAGAGAATTCAGAGAAGATGTATAATTTAGCTAAACAATTAAATAGAGAAGAGAAGATGGGAGTAGCTTTGAGGTTTTTTGGGATTGCTAAATTGTATCAAAGAGATTATAAAGAAGCAGAAAAATTATTTAAAGAAGCTTTACAAGCCTTTAAAGATGCGGAAACCATGGGAAATAAATATACGCTGGGTATTGCAGCTGTATATAATTATTTAGGAGAAGTTAAGAGATATGTAGGAGAATTTCTAGAAGCAAAAGAGTATTATCAACGGAGTATTAACCTTTGTGAAGAAAAAGATATACTTTCTGGTTTAGGAATCTTCTATACCAATGCGGGACAAGTACTTTATGAACTTGATAAATACAAGCAGGCTAACAGATGTTTTAATAAAGCATTAGAGATATTTGGTCAGTTAAGAATAATCTGGGGATACTCCAGTATTGCCAATGGATTTAGAGCCTTACTTTCTATTCAATTTGGAGATTATAAAGAGGCGTTTGATTATTTACAGGTAGCTGATTCTATTATCGAGCAGCATCATAAGAGATATTGGTCAGGGATTATATTACGTGTTAAAACTAAGGTAGCTAAAGAAATGGAAGGGGATAAGAAATTACAAGAAGTTTTTGGAGAATATTTAGATAAAGATTATAGTAGATATGCTCAGAAAGCGTTAGTTATTCTACAAGAAATAGGTGCAGATTATGAATTGGATTTAATTAATGATTATTTAGAAATTGACTAAGTTTTGACGCTTTTAGATTAAAATAAATGTAGGAGGTGAAAATTTAAAATTATGAAAGGATTGAAGAAAGAAAAACAAAAGCAGAATAAGACAAAGTATTTTAGTCCAGGTAATGTTAAAGAAGCAGTTGAAATTTTAGCTGAAATTGGTGAAGAGGTTGAAGTGCTTGCTGGAGGGACTGATTTATTAGTTCGATACTATGAAAGGTTATATGATATTGATTACTTATTAGATTTAAGATTGCTTGAAGGTTTAGAAGGGATTAAGTTATATGACGATAGAATAGAAATTGGAGCGAGGGCTACTCATTCTCAATTAGAAAAGTCAGAATATATTAATAAATATTTTCCGATTATTGGTCAAGCAGCAGCTAATGTAGGTTCTCCTCAGATTAGAAATCGAGGAACTATCGGGGGCAATATAGTTAATGCTTCGCCAGCGGGTGATTTATTGCCAGGAATGTTGGCGTATGAAGCAAAATTCAAACTGGTTTCTGCTAAAGAAGAGATTATAGTTTCTGCTGAAGATTTTTTTGTAGAACCTGGGAAAACTATTTTAAAACCGAATCAATTATTGACTAAGGTAATTCTTCCTAAACCTGAAGAGAATACTTATAGTAGCTGGATAAAGATTGGGATGAGAAAGACAGTAGCTATTACAACAATTTCTCTAGCTTTAGTACTCAAATTAAAAAGAGATAACAATACCATTAAGGAGTTAAGGACTTGTTTAGGTTCAGTAGCACCAACGCCTTTATTAATTAGAGAACTTAACCGGGAAATAAAAGGCGAAAAAATTGATCAATTAGATTTTAATAGATTAGGAGAACTTGTTGCAGATATAATCTCACCGATCGATGATGTTAGAGCTACAAAAGAGTATCGTAAGGAAGTTGCCAGAAATATAATGATTGAAAGTTTAGAGAAGGTAGCTAAATTAAGGTAGTTAGGAGGGTAGATTTGATGAAAATAAAGTTAACGGTTAATGGCGAGGAGAGAGAAGTAAGAACTACGTCCGAAACTCGTTTAATAGATCTTTTAAGAGCAGATTTACATTTAACTGGAGCTAAGGAAGGTTGCGGAGAAGGTGAATGTGGTGCATGTTCAGTGATTATGAATGGAGAATTAGTTGCATCTTGTTTAGTGCTGGCTCCTCAGGCTGATGGTGCAGATATTATTACTATTGAGGGTGTTGGAGATGGAAATAAATTAGATATAATACAGCAGACCTTTATAGAGGTTGGTGCTGTTCAGTGTGGTTATTGTACTCCGGGAATGGTGATAGCTGCAAGAAAGTTACTGGAAGAAAATTCTCGACCGACAGAAGAAGAGATACGACATGGTCTTTCTGGTAATCTCTGTCGATGTACTGGTTATCAGAAGATTATAGAGGCTGTTGAACTGGCGGCTGATAGATTGACTGATGGAAGGGGGAGTGAGGGTGAAGGACTATAAATACGTAGGAAAGAATATTAAGTTTAAAGATGTGGAAGAACGGGTAACCGGTAGACTTAAATATGCTGGTGATCTCAATCATTCAGATATGCTATACTCTAGAGTTCTTTTAAGTGAAGTTGCACGGGGACGAATTAAGAGTATTGATAGTAGTAAAGCTGAAGAGTTACCAGGTGTTGTTAAGGTTTACACTTATGAAAACACTCCTCAGAATACTTTTAATTCCTATAACTGGTATCGAGGGCAGGAAGTTTCCAAAGATGAGGTTTTATTAACTCCCTACGCTCGTTTCGTAGGAGATAGGGTTGCAGCAGTAGTTGCTAGAGATAAAAAGACGCTTCAGCAGGCCCTAGATTTAATAGAGGTTGAGTATGAAGAAGAAGAACCTATTATTGATCCTAGAGAGGGTTTAGCTTCTGATGATAGCTTACATGGAGAAGAGAACCCTTTTGCTAAACAGGAGTTAAGTTGTGGAGATGTAGAAGGAAATTTTGCTGAGATTCCAGATGAATTGATCTTTGAAGATGAACTTGAGACCCCTAAAATACATCACGCTACTATGGAGAATCATGTCTGCTTTGCCTACCCTAAAGAACCAGATCGAATTGCTATAGTAAGTCCCTGTCAGTTACTATTCTCTGTTCGAATGATGGTAGCCAATATGTTAGATTTACGTTTTAATCAGGTGCATGCTATTAAGGCACCAGTTGGTGGTTCCTTTGGAGCTAAGCAAGAGATCTTCTTGGAACCGTTATGTGCTTTTATGGCCAGAGATCTTGACCGACCAGTGAAGTTGGAATTTAAACGACGTGATAGTATATTGGCTACTAGAACTCGGAGCAAGATTATAGGTAAAGTAAAGACTGCTGTAGATAAAGAAGGTAAGATTAGGGCTAGAGATATCGATGTGTTAGTTGATGCTGGGGGCTATACCTCCAACGGAAATATTGTTAGTATAGCTATGGCAAAGAAGGTTTTTCGACTCTATAGAATTGAGAATCAAAGATATCGAGGAAAATCAGTCCATACTAATACCCCTATTGGTGGTGCCTGTAGAGGTTATGGTTCGCCGCAGATTCATACATTGACTGAAATTAATATAGATAGAGTGGCCAAAAGATTAGATATGGATCCTGTTGATTTTAGACTTAAGAATCTTATCCAGCCTTATGATAAAGATCCAACTGGAGGACCTAATTTAGGTAATGCCCAGATAATTGCTGCTTTAAAAGAAGGGGCAGAGAAATTTGATTGGTATAACAAACGAAATCGTAAGGAGGATAAGGGCAGATATCGCCGAGGGATTGGAGTTGCTTGTTGTACTCATGGTAATGGATATTATGGTGCTTACCATGATTTTACAGGTATGACTCTGAGGATGTATGCTGATGGAAGTCTACTACTCAATACGGGACTACATGAATTAGGCAATGCTACTCTGACTGCTATTGCCCAGATTGCAGGAGAAGTGTTGGAGATTGATCCTGGAGAGATTACAGTATTGGAGGCGGATACTGATTTAAGTCCTTACGACATCGGTGCTCATGCTAGTAGGGGTACTTATGTTTGTGGCATGTGTGCTTTTAAGATAGCAGAGAAGCTTAAAGAACAGTTCTTAAGAGAATCGGCTAAAGTCCTTAATACTACTGCCGATCAAGTTGAGATGGAGCAGGGTGAGGTCTGGTTAAAGGATGCACCTCAAAAGAGATTAAGTTATGGCGAGATGGCAGCACGAGTTCAGGTAGAGAATCAAAGGGAATTATTTACTACCTACTCCTATCAGGCCCAGACAAATCCTGGTAGTTATGGGGCTCACTTTGCTGAAGTAGAAGTAGATACATTTACTGGTTTAGTGAAATTCAAGGATTATGTAGCAGCTCATGATGTAGGAAAGGCAATTAATCCTTCTTCTGTAGAAGGGCAGATACACGGCGGTGTCCAGATGGGAATTGGAATGGCTCTATGTGAGGAGATTACCTTTAATGATAAGGGACAGCCATTGAACACCAATTTCAGTAGTTATCATCTTGTTAATGCTCCAGAAATGCCGAAGGTAAGAGTTTCGCTGATCGAAGAAGGTGGAGATGAAGGTCCTTATGGTGCTAAGAGTATTGGCGAAATTGCTACTGTACCGGTAACTGCTGCTGTAGTTAATGCTGTTAATGATGCTTTAGATATAAAGTTAAATGTTCTTCCTATGACACCAGCTAGAATTTTAGAGGCGTTGAATGAAAAGGAGGAGTAGATAAGCTAAAATCAGATTTGAATAGTCCTATATGGAGGGGAGATGGAGATCTAATGAAAAAAGAAATTTTGTTGAATGGTGAAGCTCTTAGAATTGAAGATGTTAGCAAAGTAGCTAAGGAGAATTTTAAAGTTAGAGTTTCTGATGAAGCAAAAGAAAGAATTGAAGATGTAAGAGAATATGTACTCAGTAAATTAGATTCTGATGAACCTGTTTATGGAATGAACAGGGGTGTAGGAGAGAACAAGGATAAGGTTGTATTTGAAGACTATTATGAAGAGTATAATAATAATTTGATTAAATCTCACTGTGTAGCTATAAAACCTGAAGCTACAGAGGAAGAAGTAAGAGCAGTAATACTAGCGAGATTAAATACTTTGTTGGTAGGTAGAGCAGGTATTCAACCAGCTATTGTTGATATGTACTGTGATTTTTTAAATAAACAAATTCATCCTATTATGCCTAAACGTGGTTCAGTTGGAATGGGAGATATAACTTGTCTTTCCCATATTGGTTTAGCTATGATTGGAGAAGGAGAAGTAATTTATCAAGGTAAAAGAATGAAAGCCCAACAAGCTCTTGATGAAGCTGGATTAGAAGCGATTACTTTAGGCCCTAAAGATGGTTTGGCTATTGTAAGTTCTAATGCTCTGGGAGCAGGGCAAGCAGCTTTAGCTTTAGATGAGATTGATCGACTAATTAAAATAGCTGATTTAATATATGCTTTGAGTTTAGAAGGGTTGAAAGGAAATGTTACTCCACTAGAAGAGTTAACATATAAATTCAGACCTTATGAAGGACAAGCTATTAGTGCGGAACGTATTCGTGAATATTTAGAAGGCAGTTATTTATGGCAGCCTAGTATTGTTAGACCATTACAGGATGCATTGTCTTATCGAACTGCCAGTCAGAATCATGGTGCTGTAATAGATGCTTTAAATTATGCTAAAAAACAACTGAAGGTCCAACTTAATTCTTCTGATGATAGTCCTTGTGTTTTACCAGAGGAAGATAAAATGATTTCTTGTGGAAATTTTGAACCGCTTACTTGGGTGTTAGCATTAGAAATGGTAGCGATAGGTCTTAATCATCTTTCAAAGATTTCTTGTTTAAGAACAGAGAAGCTTGCTGCTCCTAAGTTTACTGGTTTATCTAGATTCTTAACACCTGCTGATGGTCAAGTAATTGCTTATGGAACAATTCAAAAACCATTTGCTTCTTTAAATTCAGAGATTCGTCATCTTGCTAATCCAAGTTCAATAGATTATCAGTCACTTGCCGGTCATATTGAAGACCATTCTACTAATTCCTCCCATGTTGTAGAGAGATTATTCAAGATTATAGATAATATTTATTATATTTTAGGGATTGAAGCAATGCATTCAGCACAGGCTATTGATTTAAGAGGTGTTAGTAATACACTTGGGGAAGGTACTAAGCAGCTTTATAAATTATTTAGAGAAGAGATTCCATTTTTAGAGAAGGACAGAGTGCTTACCAAAGACATAGAAAAAGCTTATCAATTATTGAAGAGAGGTTCTTTCTTATAAGATAAAGGATTAGTTAGGTTTTATGTTATGTCTAATTCTTCATTATAGTAGCAAAAAAATATAATATTTAGTTGTTTCAGGTGATAAAACAGTTAAGGTGAAAGAGATGTTTTCATTTGCTGACTTGATAATATAAACATATAAATTTAAGCTATATTATTGACGGTTTATTGACGATTTTAATATATAATAAACTCAAGGTAATTGTAAGACGATTATAATAATATTTTGAATCTTAAAAAAAGGAGGGAGTAATGTAATGCTAGAAAAAAAACAAGAAACTGAAGAAGGTTTAATGCCCGAAAAAGTATCAAGTCTCAAAAAAGGAATATTTATACCAAGCTTTGCAATTATTGGTGGAGCTGCCGTTTTGGGGCTTGTAAACAACCAAGGATTAACTAGAATTACCAATCAAATTTTCAGCTGGTCTCTTAGTAATTTTGGATGGTTATATCAAATCATTTCTGTAGTAACGTTGTTTTTAGTTGTTTATTTGACATTTTCAAAGTTTGGCAATATTCGCCTGGGGGGGGAAGATGCAGAGCCACAGTTTTCTTTTGTTAAGTGGTTTGCTATGGCTTTAACAGGAGGGATTGCTACCGGAATTGTTACTTGGGGAGTAAACGAGCCTATTATTTATTTTGGTAATATTTATGGTGAGTTAGATAAGATTGGGTTAGAGCCTGGCGAGCCAATAACAGCAATTTTTGCTCTGGCCAGAAGTTATTATAATTGGACTTTTGTACCTTATGCTATGTATTCATTGTGTGGTTTAGCAGTAGCCTATGTTTATTTTAATAGGGGTAAATCATTGTCAGTAACTGCTACTTTAGAACCACTCTTTGGAGAAAAAATTCAGAAAGGTATCTGGTCTAGCATAATAGATACTTTGAGTTTACTGGCTATGGCACTAGGACTGGCAGCTTCTCTGGGAGCTGGATTAGCTTTAGTTGGTGCTGGACTTGAAGTTTCTTATGGAATTAGCCAAGGGCCAATAATCTGGCTTGCTATTGTCGTAGTTATTACAGCAACTTACTCAATTTCTTCTATCCTAGGTTTAAAGAAAGGGATTAGATGGCTGGCTGATGCTAATGCCAAAATTTATTATATTTTATTAGCTTTGCTGTTTTTTACAGGACCTACAGTTTATATACTTAGGACTTCTACTGTGAGCTTAGGATACTGGCTGGATAACTTCTGGCAGTGGGGCCTTGATCCAGGTGATATTGGAGGATCAGCTTTAGTACAATGGTGGACTTTATATGACTGGGCAATATGGATTGCTTATGCTCCTCTAATGGGATTATTTCTAGCTGTAATAGCTTATGGGCGTACAATTAGAGAGTTTATGATTATTAATTGGATATTACCTTCTTTCTTTAGTGTAGTATGGTTTGGAGTTTTAGGTAGTACTGCTCTTTACTGGCAGCAGGAAGGTACAGTTGACTTAATAGGAGTAATTGAACAATCTGGAGCGGTTGGAGGTTTATGGGCCTTGTTAGATCATATACCTCTGGGGGGGTTATTTGTTCCCGCTGTTATTTTGGCTTTGGTTCTTTCATTTGCTACGGCTGCCAATTCTATGACAAGAACGATAGCTGCTTTGTGTACTGAAGGTTTAAAATTTGATGAAGAACCAGCTAAATGGCATAAGCTCCTTTGGGGTATTTCTATTGCAGCTATAGCTTATTTTATGGTTACTTATGCAGGAGGAGAACAGGGAGTAGATGGTGTTAAATTCCTCTCAGCTGCTGGAGGTTCTTTTGTATTATTTATTTTTGTATTACAAGTTATTTCAACTATGAAGATGTTCTTTATTGATGATATAATTGAATAATAGTTTAAATTAAAAGGGAGATTTTATCTCCCTTTTATTAATAGGGAGGGGTATTAATGACAAAAATAAAAAAAGTAATGCTAGGAGAAGAGATAGGTATAGAAGAATTTATAGCTGTAGCTAGGTATGAGGCAAAAGTAGAGTTCACAGAAAAATATTTAAACAGAGTAAAGAAAGCTAGAAAATTAGTTGATAAATGGATTGACGAAGAGAGAGTAATGTATGGAATAACTACTGGTTTTGGCGCTTTATGCGATGAGGTAATTAGCAAAGAAGAAACAGAAAAATTACAGGAGAATATTATTTTATCTCATTCTACTTCGGTAGGAGAAGCTATGAGTAAAGAAGAAGCAAGGGCAACAATGCTTATGGTGTTGCAGAATGCTGGTCAAGGTTATAGTGGGATTAGGCTAGAGACTTTAGATATGTATAGACAATTTTTGAATAATGATTTAACCCCTTATGCTCCTAGGGAAGGGTCTGTTGGATATTTATGTCCTGAAGCTCATATAGCATTATCATTAATAGGTAGAGGTAAGGCATATATTGATGGAGAACTTTTAGAATCTAAAAAAGCTTTGAAAAGAATTGGTTTAGAACCTATTAAGTTGAGTGCAAAAGAAGGTTTGATTCTTATATCGGGAACAACAGCTGTTACGGCACTAGGAGCTTTAGCTTTATATGATATAATCAAAGCAGTAAAAACAGCAGATGTAATTGGAGCAATGAATTTAGAGGTTTTAAAGGGAACAGTTAAGGCCCTTGATGAAAGATTGATGGAAGTGCGTCCACACAGCGAACAGAGAAAGACAGCCGATAATTTACGTAGAATTTTGGATGATTCAGAAATTTGCAAAGAGTATATTGACTATAGACTGCAGGATGCCCTATCTTTAAGGTGTATACCTCAATTACATGGAGCGAGCAAGAAAACCTTAAAAGATGCATTAAAAACAATAGAGATTGAGATGAATTCATGTACAGATAATCCAATAATTTGGGCAGAAGGAGAAGATGGTGAAGCAATTTCTGGTGGCAACCCTGACTCTTCTTATGTAGGTTTAGAACTTGATTCAGCTAGTATGGCAGCAACAATGGTAGCAAAGATGTCAGAGCGAAGAAATAATAGATTAATTGATGGCAACTTATCGGAATATCCATGGTTTATGGTAAAAAAACCAGGCTTGAATTCAGGTTTGATGATTCCTCAATATACTCAGGCGGGACTTTTAAATGATATGAAGACATTATGCCATCCAGCTACAATAGATAATATTCCTACTTGTGGTAATCAGGAAGATTATGTAGCAATGGGTTATAATGCAGCAAAAAAAGCAGTAGATGTAGCTGAAAAGTTGGAATATATTTTGGCTATTGAACTATTATCAGTTTATCAGGCATATCAGTTTATAGATGAGGATTTGAAGCCAAGCAGTGTAAGCCAGAGTGTTTTAGATGAAATTGCTAAGACGGTACCGATAATGGAAGAAGATATGTATTTATACCCTCACATTGAGAAGATAAGAGATTTAATTCACTTAGGAACAATTGTTGAATTTACAGTAGAAGAAATAGGGCGCTAGTATGATTATGAAAGCTAAAGTTATAAAGCATTTTGAAATTCCAAAGGAAGCAGAAACTATAGTAGATTTAATATTGAGTAAAGATGAGCAAAAACTTATAGAATTTATGCAGCAAAAAGAGTATTCTTATGCTTAACTTAAACAACTAATAAATGAAAATTTCAGTTGTGCTGATAGAGGGTATGATACTTATGTCAGCAAAGAAGAAGCTATAGAAGTTTTGAAAAAAGCAGATAAAGTAGGATGTACTATATGTGTTAGTAATTGCCCTAAGAACGTAATAGCTGTAGTTGATTTTAGCTAAAGAAGATTAACAAAAAATTTCTTGTATGACTTTGATGTTTAATAACTTACTAGAAAGGTAAAAATTGAACAATGATTTTTATTAAAAAGGTCAGCCTTGAATTGAGGTTTGATGATTCCTCAATATATTCAGGCAGAATTATTAAATGATATGAAGGTTTATCCCTTAGTAGTGTAAGTTAAAGTGTTTTAGATAAACTAGTTGAGATGGTGGCTGTTATAAAGGGGGATCCTTATATTGAACAGATAATAGATTTAATTTTGGAGTAATTGTTGAACTTACAGCAGAAAAATTGGAGGGTGATATGATTATGAAAGTTAGAATAGACTTTGCTAAAATATTTTTAGAACCTCCGAAATCTTTTTTTGAGCGGGTCACTTTATTTCTAATGGCTTCATTATTATTTGTTGGTTTTTTTAGACCGTTAGGATTCGAAGAAATGTCTTTTTTTGAAGCGGTTATAACTGCTTCGATTCCTTCACTATCTATTTCATGGGGATGGATAGTTTTATTGAGATCTATTTTTAAAAAGGAAGATTATAAAAAGTAAAACTTTAGCACTAATATGGTCTTTGACTAATAGAAAAATATGTAAATTTTAAAAATAAAGGTGCACTTGCATTGTTAAGTGAAAAATCATGTGCGTTAACTTAATACATGACTTTTTTAATCATCTTACTTTTTGTTGATATATAGTTTCACTTTTAAAATTAAAATCTGCAACCAATAAACTTCAAAATCAGTTTCGAGAGGGCTAAAAAC